>NZ_JBHVKN010000053.1:0-27134 GCF_042798075.1 Nocardioides sp. NPDC057772 | reverse complement strand
GATTCGTAATCCGGGTCGGCGCCGACAGGGCGCCCGAGAAACGCGGTGGTGCGGCGCCCTACGGACTCGCGGAAGGGGTGAGCTGTCCTGAGAGTCCGTAGTCGATCGAAGGCGCCGCCCGCCGCGCCGCGAGGCGTCATGGGCGGGTCACAGGCTGTTCAGAAAGTCGATCACCGCCTGGATGATCTCCTGAATGATGCCGGGATCAGACATGAGCAGACTCCTTTCCAAGTACCCGAGAAACCCTAGAAATGCGAGCCGGTCACCGGCAGAGAAGCGCTTTGCGTCCCCCTGTCGCAAACTCGCTGCACAACACGTTAGGCAGATTTCAGGGACACTGTCCATGAATCCTCGGAATTACCGCGACAACGAAAATTCGTAACGCGTGAGATCCGAGGAGAAATCCCGTGCTACCCGAACTGGTCGTAGCCCCGCACGACGCCCATCTGGGTCTTCCGGTCCCAGCCGCCGCTCTGGTCGTGCTCGTAGGCGAACCACATGCCGTCGGACTTCCGGCGCAGCAGCAGGTCGCCGCCCGTGGAGGCGCCGCGCAGGTCCTTGGTCGCCAAGATGAAGTCGAAGACGCTGGTGTCGATGTCGGGGTCGGAGTACGTGGTCAGACCACCGGGGCCGTTGGTGCGGAAGATCAGCAGCTTGTCGGAGACCCTGAAGATCGCTTCGGGTGAGCCGTCGTCAGCGTAGAATCGGCCTGCTCCGATGACCTGGGTCGAGCCGCTCACCGCGCTGCGCATCATGTAGGAAGCGCCCAGTGCGTTGGTGCCGCGCCCGGGCCACACCCGGATCTCGCCGGTGGGGTGCTTGCCCATGAGGTCCGGCCAACCGTCGCCGGTGATGTCGCTGACGACGTCGATGACCGCGAGCGACTCGAAGTTGCGACCGATGATGATGCCCGTCGCGAAGGTCTCGGTGCCGTTGCCACGGTTGAGCCGGATCGTGCCGTCGGTGTGACGGATCAGGATGTCGCCGTCGCCGTCGCGGTCCCAGTCACCGGCGTTCATCAGCGTGGCCGAGGTGCCGCCGATGAGGTTGGTCGCTCGGGGCGTACCGAAACGGGCGTTGCCGTCGGTGCGGAGCACGACGATCCGCTTGTCGGAGGCGCGCCGGGCGAGCAGGTCGGGGTAGCCGCGGCCACTGATCTGTGACTGCAGCTCCCGCGCCGCCCAGCCGGCCTGCTTCGAGCCGGCCTGAGAGCGGATCGTGCTCAGCTGGGCGTAGAGGTAGCGGCCCGGGCAGGCGGTGGAGCCGGCGTCGCGATGGCCCATGATCGCGTGCGAGAAGGTGCGGTCGCCCATCCGGGTGGAGCCCTTGTCGCCGCGTACGCCGTGCAACGAGAGCTTCCAGGCGAAGAGCGTGCCGAAGGCGTTCACCAGCGCGCTCGGCGGCGCGACGTCGTCGAAGTTGCCGAGCGCCGAGGCCCCGAAGCTGTAGCTGTTGTAGCCCGACGTGTGAGCGCCGACGACGGGACGGTCGACGCCGCCGTAGCGGCCCTCCCAGATCCGGCCGAACTTGTCGATCAGGAAGTTGTAGCCGATGTCGCGCCAGCCGCGGCTCTGCACGTGGAAGGTGTAGATGCTCCGGATGATCCCCGGAACCTGGTCTCGCGCGTAGGAGTTGGTGCTGACGGTGTGATGCACGAACCCGCCGCGGACCTCGTGGTAGTCGGGCGGCCCAGCCTCGCGCACGCTCTCGTCGGCGCCCCACTGGCGGCGGCTGTAGATGCTGGGCTTGGGCGTGTACGCAGCCGCCGCCAGCGTCGCGGCCCCCTCCCCGGCACTCTCGACATCTGCGGCGCCCTCGGCCGGCTCCGGCGCATCATCGGCGCCGGTCTCGATCTCGGGCGACTCGCTGCGCGTCGAGGCCGGCTCGCCGGGAGTGATCACCGCCAGCCTGAGATCGGCGGGCACCTCCGCACCGGTCAGCCGCAGCCGGGTCTGCACCTGGTCGACCTCGCCGACGACCGCCTCCATCGTGCCCGGCCGCGAACCGTCGGCCTCGGCGGAGCCCGGGTCGGGAGCATGGTCGTCGAGGTGGACGTCCAGCGCCTGCCAGTCGCTCCACGTCCCGTCCACCGACGTGCGTACGTCGGCCCCGACCGCCCCCTCCGGCACGGCCGCACCGGGCGCCCAGGTGAGCCCGACCGTCCCGAAGCCGTCGACCGGTTGCGGCAGGCTGGTCACCGTCACCTCATCGCGCCCGGACGTGGCCTTCTTCGCCTCCGCGGTGAGCCGGCCGACGACGCCGTGGCCGGACTCGCTGCTTTGGGCCGGCGGAGCGGTCAGCGATATCTCCTCGAGGTGGGCAGCGACCGTGTCCGCGGGCACCTGCGCCGCGGAGGGCACGGCTGCCTGGCTCCCGGAGACCGGAACCTTGTCTCCGGGACGGACCACCTTCAGGTCGACGACCGTGCTCGCCGGGACCAGAGCGGCCAGGACGACCCCGAGCACGAGCAGCTGCTGGGTCGACGCCACGTAGCGGGACCGAGCACGCTGAGCGTCGTTCGCCTCGTCTTGTCCGGCCTGCGAAATCATGCGTGGATCCCCCTGGTTCCGTAACACCAGGGAACATCTTTCACATCAGCAACAGAGGACGGAAGAGCCCGCGAGGAACTACATGTCTGTAATTCCTCGCGGGCTCATGTGCCGCTCGGCGTGATCCCGCTTCGCGGGGTCGCAGGCTCAGACTTCCGCACCAAGTGCGCTGTCGGCGGCCTCGAGCTGCTTCAGCTTGGCCGACCCTTTGGCGTCGTCCTCACCGTAGTGGAGGTATTCGATGCCCTCGTCGACGTCGCCGTCGAAGACCAGGCGGCCCTTCTCCAGGCAGATGACACGGTCGCACATCCGCTTGACCGAGCCGGCGGCGTGGCTGACGTAGACCACGGTGCGGCCGCTGTCGCGGATCTCCTCCATCTTCTCCATGCACTTCTTCTTGAAGGGCTTGTCACCGACGGCGAGGACCTCGTCGGCGAGGAAGATGTCGGAGTCGATGTGGACGGCGACCGAGAACCCCAGTCGGGAGTACTGCCCCGAGGAGTAGTTGCCCACCGGAGAGTTGAGGTGGTCGCCGAGCTCGGCGAACTTCACCACGTCGTCGTAGATCTCGGCGGTCTCCTCGGCGGAGAGGCCGTAGATCGCCGCGTTGAGGAAGATGTTCTCCCGACCGGACAGCTGCGGGTGGAAGCCCGCGCCCGTCGCGATCAGGCCGGCGATCTGGCCACGCGTCTTGACGACACCCTGGTCGGGCCGCATCACGCCGCTGATCAGCTTCAGCAGCGTCGACTTGCCGGAGCCGTTGAGCCCCATCAGGCCGACCGACTCGCCCTGCTTGATCGTGAAGGTGATGTCGTCCAGCGCCTTGAAGGTGTTGGAGACCGCCTGACCCTTGATCTTGGCGACGGTGATGTCCTTGATGCTGCGGTGGTAGCGGAGCGTGAAGTTCTTGGTGACTCCGTCCACCACGATCGAGTCGGCGGTCATGTCAGACGCTCCGGAATCTTGTTCTCGTACTTGCTGAAGATCAGCTGCGCGATCACCAGCAGGACCAACGAGCCCCCGAACGCGCCCAGGCCCCACATCCACAGATTCTCCGGCAGATGCTCGGCGGCCGTGGCCTCGGGGTTGTCGGTCACCCCGATCCAGAACGCCTGCTGGAAGAGCAGGACGGCCTCCGAGATCGGGTTGAGCAGGTAGATCCAGGACTTCTCACCGAGGAACTCCTCGATCATGGAGAACGGGTACATCATCGGCACGCCGAACCGGATGTAGTTGGTGAGGATGTTGACCGCGCTGCCGAAGTCACGGAAGAAGACGTTGGCCAGGCTGAAGACCAGCGCCAGGGCGGTGCCGAGCGCCATCACGATGCCGAGCGCGAGCAGGAAGGACGGGACCATCTCCCACGTCGGGGTCCACCCGCTCAGCAGGCAGACGACCACCAGGATCAGGGTCGCCGGCACCAGGTGGTAGAGCGAGACCAGCATCGAGGCGACCGGGAACATCTCCTTCGGCATCGCCATCTTCTTCAGCAGACCCTTGTTGCCGAGCAAGGATCGGGTGCCGGCACCGAAGGTCTCGGTGAAGAAGTGGACGATGACGAGCCCGGCGAAGAGGTGGATCGGGTAGTACTCCATCCCCTTGTCGGCACCCATGATCTTGCCCATGAACAGCCAGTAGACGCAGAACTGCGTCAACGGGTTGATGTAGGACCAGAAGACACCGAGGATCGAGTTGGAGTAGCGACCGCTGATCTCCCGCTGCACGAGCAGCTTGAGGAGATAGCGGCGCTTGAAGACCGAGAGCAGCCCGAGGTTCTCCGCCGGCGGTGCCAGCGGTGCGTCGACGATCCGTACGGGACGTTCATCAACTCCGGTTGCCATCGGTCCCCTTCTCCTCAGCGACCTTCCACGGCTCGAAGGTCTTCTCCCAGGCCTCCGGCGAGGTGACCTCGCTCAGCTTGGAGCGGTATTCCTCGGCCAGCTTGGGCCAGCGACGCTTGAGCTGGCGGTGCACCTTGATGGTGTCCCTCAGCATCTGGTTGAAGAGCTTCTTGTCGCGGCGGTAGAAGGCGGCGCCCTGCTGGTCGTTCATCGACACGATGGCGCTGTCGTACTTGGTGATCCGGTACCACTGGTTGTCCATCGCGGCGAGCTCGGCCTCGGGGAACTCCGTGGAGAGCTTGCGCGGCTTCATCAGCTGACGGATCGGTGCCTTGAGCGCGGCCAGCTTGACCTCGCGGTTGGTCGGCACGTCGGTGTCGTCCTTGCCCTTGCGCGGCGGCTTGTGGCGGCGTACGGGCGGGAACTCGTCCCGGTCGGCCTTGAGCTGCGCGTCCGGGAAGTCCTTGACCATCTCGCGTACGGCCGGAAGCTGGGTCGCGAGGGTCTCGTGGAGCTTCTCGGGGCCGGCGAGCACGTCGAGCAGCGCCTGGTGGCGCAGCAGGACGGTCGAGTACTGCATCGAGACCAGATGCTTGATCTGGTGCGAGAACGACTCGGTGACCATCCGACCACCGTCGTCGTAGATCGAGTGCAGCAGCGCGGCGACGAAGCGGTTGCGCTGGTGGAAGTAGGACTGCCAGTCGAGCGCGTCGTTCTTGTCGGTCCACGGGACGTGCCACACAGCCGCACCCGGGAACGACACGGTCGGGAAACCGGCCTCCTTGGCACGCAGGCCGTACTCGGAGTCGTCCCACTTGATGAAGACCGGCAGGGAGAGCCCGATCTCCTCGATCACCTTGCGCGGGATCAGGCACATGAACCAGCCGTTGAAGTCCACGTCGACGCGCTTGTGCAGCCAGCGGGTCGAGCGCAGGTTGCGGGCGCCGAAGTCCCAGTCACCGAAGACGCCGGGAGCCGACTGCCACCAGAACCGCCACGGCTGGACGATCTCGCCGTAGGAGTGCAGGCGGGACTTGGCGTAGAGCGAGAACATGTGGCCGCCGACGATGGTCGGCCGCTTGGCGAGGTCACCGAAGGTGATCGCGCGGATGATGCCCTCGGGCTCGCAGACGACGTCGTCGTCCATCATCAGGGCGTAGGTCGCGGTGCCCTTGCGCAGCGACTCGAGCTGACCGCGCGCGTAGCCGCCGGAACCACCCAGGTTGCCCTGCTCGATGATGTGCAGCAGGTCGCCCAGGGCCTTCTCGGCCGCAGGGAACTCGACGTCGTCGACGACCTTCTTGGTGCCCTGCTCCATCACGAAGACGGTGTCGAGGTAGGGGCGCAGCGCCTCGTCCTCGCCCATCTGCGCGAGCAGCTTGGCGCAGAAGTCGGGCTTGTTCATCGTGGTGACGCAGATGTCGACGGTGCCGTGCTCGGCGCGGTCGTCGGGGACCTCCGCGGTCCACTCGGCCGAGGTGATGACGGCGTCCTCGTCCGAGGCGACGACGTCGTACCAGTACCAGCCGCCGTCGACGAACGGCTTCAGCGGCAGGTCGAAGGTGAAGGTGCTCAGTCCATCAACAGTGTTGGTGCCGGTGTCGTCTGTGCTTGCAGAGTCGACGCGCTGGGAGCGGCCGTTGGCCATCGACTTGTAGACGATCACGCTGGCGCCCCGGCCCTGGAGCGCGACGGTCAGCTTCACGCTGTCGACCACGGTGTGCCGGCGCCAGTAGCTGGCCGGGAACGCGTTGAAGTAGGTGCCGAGCGAGAGCCGCTCGCTCTTCAGGACCCGCAGCGCCGTCCGCGACTCGATCTGGTCGGGGTGGATCTGGGTCCCGTCGTTGATCGACTGGCGGATCTGGGCGTTGTTGAGCGCCTGGGCCGTCTTGTCGGAGCCGACCTCGTACTTGTCGGCGTCGAGGATGGCGGCCTGGTTGTCGACGTAGAGCGGGAGTACGTCGGAGTCACGGTCCAGGGGCAGGATCTGCCGCTGGAGCAGTCGGGTCACGCTCATTCGTCAACGCCTCCGGAGGTGAGCGGGGTGCCGTCCTCGAAGTGGGGACGGAGCTTGTTCTCGAACATGGTGAGCGCGGACGCGATCGCCATGTGCATGTCCAGATACTTGTAGGTGCCGAGGCGGCCACCGAAGAGCACCATCGGCTCCTTCTTGGCCAGGTCGCGGTAGACCAGGATCTTCTCGCGGTTGTCGGCGGTGTTGATCGGGTAGTACGGCTCGTCGCCCTCCTGGGCGAAGCGGCTGTACTCCCTCACGACGACGGTCTTGCCCGGCTTGTAGCGGTCGGCACGCTCGGGGTGGAGGTGCTTGAACTCCAGCTCACGGGTGAACGGGACCTCGGGGTCGTTGGCGTTGACCACGCCGGTGCCCTGGTAGTCGTCGACGTCGAGGATCTCGGACTCGAGGTCCACGGTGCGCCAGGAGAGCTTGCCGGCGGAGAAGCCGAAGTATTCGTCGACCGGGCCGGTGTAGACGATCGGGACCTTGCCCTTGTAGTCGTCGACCACCGTGAAGAAGTCGGTGTCGAGCAGGACCGTGATGTTCGGGTGGTCGGCCATCCGCTCCAGCCACGCGGTGTAGCCGTCGACCGGGAGACCCTCGTACTTGTCGTTGAAGTAGCGGTTGTCGAAGGTGTAGCGGACCGGGAGGCGCGTGATGATGTCCGGCGACAGCTCCTTGGGGTCCTTCTCCCACTGCTTGGCGGTGTAGCCCTTGATGAAGGCCTCGTAGAGCGGGCGGCCGATCAGGGAGATCGCCTTCTCCTCGAGGTTCTGGGCCTCCTCGGTCTTGAACTCGCTGGCCTGCTCGGCGATCAGCGCGCGCGCCTCGTCGGGGGTGTGCGACTTCCCGAAGAACTGGTTGATCAGCGCCAGGTTCATCGGCAGGGAGTAGACCTGCCCCTTGTACTTGCCGAAGACCTTGTGCTTGTAGTCGGTGAAGTCGGTGAACTTCCGCACGTAGTCCCACACCTTCTCGTTGGAGGTGTGGAAGAGGTGGGTGCCGTACTTGTGCACCTCGATGCCGGTCTCCTCGTCGAACTCGGAGTAGGCGTTGCCACCGATGTGGGGGCGGCGCTCGATGATGAGCACCTTCTTGTCCAGCTCGGAGGCGGCGCGCTCGGCGATGGTCAGGCCGAAGAGGCCGGAGCCGACGACGACGAGGTCAGGAGTGGTTTCAGGGGAGGACACGATCGCTCAGTCTAGGTCTCTGTGGGTAAGGGGTCGGTCAGGAGGAGGTGCGGGTCAAGGTGTGGGCAGGGTTCGCATACCCCGCGCGGCGCGCAGGGCCTTGATCACGTTGACGGCTTCGTGCTTGCCGCCTCGCAACGGGCTGAGGAGGACCACAGCCGCGGCGATGAGCCAGGGCTTGAGACGTACGAGGACGTTCTCGCCGTAGCGGAAGTGGACGACGAAGAGGTTGCGGTACATGTAGAAGCCCTTCCAGCCAGCCAGGTCGTGCTGCTGGCTGAAGTCGAGCTGGCGCACGAGCACCGCGTCGCGTACGGCCCAGATGGTGCGGCCGGTGCGGCGGGCGCGGATCGCGAGATCCACGTCGTCGTAGAAGATGAAGTAGGAGGGGTCGGGAAGACCGATCTCCTCCAGGACGGTGCGGCGGATCATGAAGCCCTCGAAGGCGACGTTCTCCACCGGGACCCGCTCCGGCATGGCGTCGCGGGTCGGGTAGGTGTCCATGACCGCTGCGGTCTTGGGCTTGATCGCGAGCGGGTTGCGCAGGTCGAACTTCAGCGCGGCGAGCTCGATCAGCTTGCCGTTGCGGTCCTCGCGCACCGAGAAGAGGCAGTCCTCGTCCTGGGCCAGCAGCACCTCGAGGCAGTCGTGGGCCGGGACGACGTCGTCGTCGATCAGGTAGAGCCGGTCCCAGCCCTGCTCGACCGCGGCCTTGGTGCCGAGGTGGAAACCACCGGCGCCACCGAGGTTCTCGGCGCTGTCGATGATCTGGAGGTTGGGCGTGACCGCCTCGGCGAGGACCTGCGCGGTGTGGTCTGTCGAGGCGTTGTTGACGACGATCACGGCGTCGGCGGGCTGGTCGAGCTTGGTGAGCCCGTCGAGCAGCCCGCGCAGCATGTCGGCGCGGTTGTAGGTGACGACGACGATCGCGACCGTCTCACGGGTGGTGCTCAACGAAGGAACCTCTCGTGTCCACTGAAATCCCCCCGGACAGCCGCCCACCACGCCTGCGCAGAGAGCCGGATTCGCTTCGGCTGCGGCTTGGTGAGCAGGTAGAACCATAGAGTCTTGGCCACGAAAGCCAAAGCGAAGGGCCACCCTCGATAGTCGCGCAGGTTGAGCAGGTTGTTGCGCGCCATGCAGTAGTGCTTCAGGTCGCTGGGCGTGTGGTTGTACGTCGCCCTCCCCCACGCCATCGGGGTGCCGAGGTCACCCACGGCCGGGTGGCGCACCTGAGCGCCCACGACGGTCGCGATCCGGGCCCCGGCCTTCTCGGCCCGCAGCCGGTATTCGTGATCGTCGCCCCAGATGAAGTACTCCGCCCGGGGGTAGCCGATCCGCTCCACGAGCTCGCGGGTGACCAGGACGCCGTTGAACGGGATCACGATGTCCTTGATCAGCCCGTCGGTGGCTGCTGCCTCGACGTCGGCGAGCCGGTGCACGACCTTGGAGCGTCCCGGGAGCCGGATCGGGAAGACGAGCCGGCCGGGGTCGCCCTCGTCGACGACGAGCGGTCCCCAGAAGTCGAGGTCGGTCTGCTTGAGCAGCAGCGCCAGGCAGTCGGGGTCGGGCAGGCCGTCGTCGTCCATCAGCCAGACCAGATCGGCGCCGCGCTCGATCGCCAGCTCCAGGCCGTCGTGGAAGCCACCCGCGCCACCGCTGTTGCGCTCCAGGGTGCGCGCGATCACCGGCACCTGCCGCTGACCGGGCTCCTCGGCACCGTCGAGCTCGGCGAGCCACTGCGACGTACCGTCGGTGGAGGCGTTGTCGATCACGATCACTTCGTCGAGACCGTCGACCACGTCGAGCCGCTCCAGCAGTCGCTGCAGCAGCTCGAGACGGTTGAAGGTCACCACGACGGCGGCGACGCGATTGCTCCCTGGCACGGTTCCAGACTAGCCGCGACCGCAGGGTATCCCGGGAATCAGCGAGTCGTCGTGACGCCTCGTTAACGCGTTGTTCAACACGCGTGGCACGCTCAGCACGCCGAGGCGAGGTCGTCGGTCTCGTTGGCCTGGTAGCCCTTGTTGCGTGAGCCCAGCGAGCCGCCGGTGACGGGTCCGCCCTTGTCGGAGTCGCCGGAGGCCTTGGGCTTGCTCTCCGGGGCGGGCGCCTTGGTCTCGCCGTCGTCGCCGGTGCGGGGTGAGGCGAAGACCTCCTCCTTCTTCGGGGTCGCCTTCTTCACCGCCTTGCGGACCTCGGCGTGGATGTCGGACATGTCCGGGTCGGCGGTGTTGACCAGCGGCGGGACCAGCGAGAGCGTCGAGATCTTCTGCGACTTCGCCTTGAGCGCCAGCGCGGAGAACCGCTCGATCTCGCTCGGCGGGACGGAGGTGGTGATCGTGGAGCCGGTCGCCATGGCGACGTCCTGGTAGTGGCGTACGACGTCGGCGGGGCTGGTCTGCTGCAGGATCGCGTTCAGGACGCACTTCTGGCGAGCCATCCGGGAGTAGTCGTCGGAGTCGTGGCGGGCCCGGGCGTACCAGAGGGTCTCCCAGCCGTCGAGCTTCCGCGTGCCGGGCTGGATGTGGGTGTAGAAGCTGTCGGAGGGGATGCCGACCGGGATCGGCTGGCGCACCTTCAGGGTGACGCCTCCGATGGCGTCCACGATCTCCTGGAAGCCGTTGAGGTCGACGATCGCGTAGTAGCTGATCTGCAGGTCGGTGATGCCCTCGACGGCGTCGACGGTGGCCGCCATGCCGGGGTCCTTCTCGCCCTTGTAGAGCTCCTTGTGCTCCCCGGCCCAGGTGCTCACGCCGTTGAGGTAGCAGCCGTCGCAGTCGAAACCGCGCGGGAACTCCTTGTCCATCGGGGAGCCGTCGTCGAAGGTGAAGTTCTGCATGTTGCGGGGCAGGCCGATGAGGACGGTGCGACCCGTGACCGCGTCGATCGAGGCGACCGTGAGCGAGTCGGGCCGCAGCCCCCAGCGGGTCTTCCCGCCGTCGGAGTCGGCGCCGGCGAGCAGGATGTTGAAACGTCCGTTGTGGGCCTCGGCGGCCTCCGCGCCGGCGAAGATCGCCTCGACCATGCCCTTGTGGACGCCGACCAGGTGAGCGCCGAAGATCAGGGTCGCGGCGACGGAGAAGGCCAGCGCGCCGTTGATCGCGACCACGATCCGGCGCTGCTTGAGGTCGAGCTCGAGCGGGCGGCCCAGACGCCAGGCGTCGATGAAGAGCGCGGCCCAGGCGATCGCACCGGCGATGAGCGCGAAGCGGAACAGGCCCAGCAGCCACGGCGTGGTGCCGAGCCGGAAGATCAGGCCGTGCCAGACCAGGGAGATAGCGAAGACCAGCCCGGCGGTGATCCCGAGACCGATGACGGTCCAGAGCGCGATCCGGCCGACCCGGCGGTTGCCTGCGACGAGCTGGGCCGACCCCGGCAGGAGCAGCGTGATCAGCAGCAGCGCCATGGCGCGGCGGAACCGCACGCGGGAGGCGCGCTCGGCGGCCGTACGCTGCGGCCGGTAGTTCTGGTCAGCCATCTCGGGTCCCTCGGATAAGAGTTTGCATCGCCAGTATCACTAGTCACACACGTAACAGAGTGACGCGACGCGCCGACCAACTCTAGTCGCCGGGCACGGTACGTTTGAGCGCATGCCAACCCCCCGCAACCCTGGCAACCCGAACGATCCCCGGTCGCAGCAGTACGGCTGGGCGTACGGCGGTGGCCAGCCTGCCCAGAACCCGGGTCCGGAGCCCACGAACGTCATGCCGACCATCCGTCGGCCTTCTGCCGGCTCGCCGCCCCCGGCGCCGCCGCGCGGCGGCTACGACCGGCCGCTGCCCCAGCCGGGCGAGATCGCGCCGACACCCGGGCAGGGCGGCTACGGCAACCAGGGCTACGACCAGGGTTACAACCAGGGCTGGAGCCAGCCGAGCGAGTACGGCGGTGGCGGCAACGGTGGCTACGGGGGTCCCGGTGGCGGCTACGGCGGCGGTCGCGGGGGCCGTCAGCCCCGGCCGAAGAAGCGCCATCCGTTCCGCAAGTTCGTCGCGATCGTGATGATCCCGGTGCTGATCCTGGTCGGTGCCGTCGCCTGGATCGGCATCTCGGCGTGGAACAAGGTCGACAAGGTTCCCTACGAGCCCACCGCGGGTGAGCGGCCGGCGGACCAGCCCGGCACGACCTATCTCATCGTCGCCAGCGACTCCCGCGAGGGCCTGACGGCCGAGGAGAAGAAGAAGCTCTCCACCGGTGACGCCGCGGGCAGCCGCACCGACACCATCAAGCTGCTGCACACCGGCGCCGGCAAGACGATCGTGGTGACCCTCCCGCGCGACTCCATCGTGCCGATCCCGGGTCACGGCGAGACCAAGATCAACGCGGCCTTCGCCTACGGCGGCCCCGAGCTGCTGGTCCAGACGATCGAGCAGAACACCGGCGTGCGCATCGACGGCTACGTCGAGATCGGCATGGGTGGCCTCGCCCGGCTCGTCGACGGCGTGGGCGGCATCGAGATCTGTCCGAAGAAGGACATGAAGGATCCGAAGGCCGGCCTGGACGTCAAGAAGGGCTGCCAGGAGGCCGACGGCGTCACCGCCCTCGCCTACTCCCGCTCCCGCTACGCAGCCGAGGACGGCGACCTGGGTCGTGGAGCCAACCAGACCGAGGTCATCTCCGCGATCGGCAAGAAGGCCACCAACCCGGCCACGCTGCTGAACCCGTTCAAGCTCGCCGAGATGGGCGAGGGCGCTGCCGGGCTCAAGGTCGGCAAGGGCATGAGCGTCATCGGCGGCGCGAAGTTCCTGTGGGCGTTCAAGGCGCTCGCGGGTGGCTCGGCGATGACCTGCGGCGTGCCGATCAGGGACTTCGCCGTCAACTGGCGCAAGGACGACGCGCTGACGATGTTCGGCCACATCAAGGAGGACACCGTCGACCAGATCCCGGCAGACATCTGCACCCCGACGGGTCTGCCCGGATAGTCCGAACCATCCGCAGCCGTCCCTACTGACTTTCGTCGGTAGGGACGGCTGCTTTTCGTCCACTGTCCCCAGCCGCGAATCTTCCTAGGTTCGACGCATGATCACTCTGGACCACCTGACCAAGAGATACGGCGCGACCACCGCGGTCGACGATCTCACCCTGCGGATACAGCTCGGCCGGGTCACCGGCTTCCTCGGCCCCAACGGCGCCGGGAAGTCGACCACGATGCGGATGATCCTCGGCCTGGACCGGCCGACGTCGGGGACCGCCACGATCGACGGCCGTCCCTACGCCTCGCTGCGGCGTCCGCTGCGCGAGGTCGGTGCGCTGCTGGACGCCAAGGCGGTGCATCCCGGCCGCCGGGTGCGTACGCACCTGGTGGCGATGGCACGGAGCAACTCGATCCCGGTCGCCCGGGTCGACGAGGTGCTCGAGCGGGTCGGCCTGGCCGGGGTCGCCCGGCGGCGGACGGGAAGCCTCTCGCTCGGGATGAGCCAGCGGCTCGGGATCGCGGGCGTGCTGCTCGGCGACCCGCGGGTGATGCTCTTCGACGAGCCGGTCAACGGGCTGGATCCCGACGGCGTGCTGTGGATCCGGAGGCTGCTGAGGTCGCTCGCCGCGGAGGGGCGTACGGTCCTCGTCTCCAGCCACCTGATGAGCGAGATGCAGCAGACCGCCGACCACCTGGTCGTGCTCGGCCGCGGTCGGCTGCTCGCGGACGCCTCGATGGACTCGTTCCTCGCCGGGCACTCCTCGCTGGAAGAGGCCTACTTTCGGCTGACCGCGGGAAGCGTCGAGTACGCCGGGGAGGTGGCCTGATGCTTGCTGCGATCTCGTCCGAATGGACCAAGCTCTGGTCGGTCCGCTCGACCTGGTGGTGCCTGATCGGCGCCGCCTTGCTGATGGCGCTCTACTCGGTCCCCCTGGGCTTCGACGCGGCCGAGCCGAACCCGGACCTGTCCCACGCCGACCAGCTCCTCCATGTCGAGGAGGTCGCCACCGCGGGGCTGCTGTTCACCCAGTTCGCGCTGATCGCGCTGGCTCTGCTGACGGTGACCTCGGAGTACGCCTCCGGCAGCATGCGTACGACCCTGCAGTGCGAGCCCCGACGCGGCCGGGTGCTGGTCGCGAAGCTGGTCGTGGTCGAGGTCGTCGCCCTGGTCGCCGGCGCGCTCCTGGCGCTCCTGGGAGCAGGCCTCGGCTATCTGACCGCGGGTGACTACGGCGTCTTCGACGTCTCCTCGGTGGCCACGGTGGCCGGCAAGATGAGTGTCTACATGGGCGTGGTGGTCGCGCTGGCCATCGGGTTGGCGGTGGCGTTTCGCAGCACGGCCGGGGCGCTGGTCGTGGCCTTCCTGGCGCTCTTCCTGCTGCCGATGGTGCTGATGATGAGCGGGATGGACCTGATGACGGACGTGTCCTACTACCTGCCGGGGACGGCGGGCACGGAGTACCTCGGCATCGGGATCGCGACCCTGTTCGGGCTCGATGACGGACTCCCCTACGACAGCAACGGTGGCCTCGGGCTGCTCGCCGGATGGTCGGTGGTCACGCTGCTGGCCGGCTACCTGGTGTTCCGGCGGCGCGACGCCTGATCCCCATCGGTGGTCGAGCTTCCGGTCCTGGAGGTCTCGACAAGCTCGACCACCGATGGCGCCACGAGCCCTGCCTCGTGGGCGAGGACCGCTGCCTGCACCCGGTTGCGTACGCCGAGACGACCGAAGGCGCTGCTCAGGTAGGCCTTCACGGTCCCCTCCACCAGATGGAGCCGGCGGCCGATCTCGGCGTTGGAGAACCCGGCGGCAACCAGCGCCATCACGTCACGCTCGCGGTCGGTGAGGGTGGCGACCTTGGCCCGCGCCTGAGCGGCCCGCGACATCCGGTCGCCCGCCCCGGCGCCGAGCTCGGCGATGACCCGCTGGGCGACCCGCGGGGAGAGGAAGGCAGCACCGTCGGCGACCGCGTGCACGCCCGCGAGCAGCTCGCGCGGGTCGCCGGACTTGAGCAGGAACCCGCTCGCCCCGTCGCCGAGCGCCCGGGCGATGTAGGCGTCCTCGGAGAAGGTGGTCAGGATGACCCGCGCGGTCTCCGGGGCGGTCCGGGCGATCTCGGCCGCGGCCGCCAGCCCGTCCATCCGCGGCATCCGGACGTCGAGCAGCGCCACGTCGGGCCGGTGGCGCTGGGCGGCCTCGACCGCCTCACGCCCGTCGGCGGCCTCGGCGACCACCTCGATCGCCTCGTCGGTCTCCAGGATCGCGCGTACGCCGGCGCGCACCATCGCCTCGTCGTCGGCCAGCAGCACCCTGATCACAGTGCGACCTCTCGCCGGTGGCGGACGGGCAGGTCGGCGACGACCTCGAACCCGCCACCCGGGACCGGGCCGTGGCGCAGCGTGCCGCCGGCGGCACGTGCCGCCTCCTCCAGCCCGGCCAGGCCCAGCCCGGTCGTCGCCCCGGCCCGCGGCGGCAGGGTTGCTCGGCCGTTGCTCACCGAGAGGCGTACGCCAACGGGTTCGCGCTCCTCCACCGAGACCGTCACCGACGACCCCGGCGCGTGCCGGGCGGCGTTGGTGAGTGCCTCTTGCACGATCCGGTGCGCAGCGGCGTCTCGCACCGGCGCGGCGCCCTCGTCGAGCGAGCCGACCAGGCGTACGTCCATCCCCGACTCCCGCGCGCGCTCGACCAGACCACCGATCCCGGTCGCGGCGGGGGTCAGCGGCGCCTCCTCGGTGGCGGGTCGGAGGACGCCGACGATCTCGCCGAGCCGCTCGGTGGCCCCGGCCGCGGCCGCACGGATGTCGCCGGCCGCCTTCTGGTGGGTCGCGGAGAGTCCCGGCGCCACCTCGAGCGCGCCGGCGCGCAGCGCGATCAGGCTGAGCTCGTGGCCCAGGGAGTCGTGCATCTCCTGGGCGATCCGGGCGCGTTCGGTGAGCTGGGCCTGCTCGATCTCGGTCGAGTGGTGGTGGGCGACCTGGCGCAGGTAGCGGCCGCTGAGCCACGGAAGCGCCATGAAGATGATCATGTTGCCGGTCATCGCCAGCTTCATCCCACCGCCGTTGACGACGGCGTCGAGCACCGTCAACGTCGCTACGGCCGTGCCCGCCACGACCGCCGAGGGCCACACCCGGTCCGCCGACCTGCCGACCAGGAAGCTCATCAGGGCGGCGAACGCGACGTAGCTGATCAGGATCCAACCGTCGTGGGCCACCACCGTGCCGCCGACCAGGCCGCACACCATCGCCACGGCGACGGCTGGGTGCTTCGGCCTGACCCACATGGTGAGCGCGACACCCACGACGCCGGCCGCCGCCGACAAGCCCGACCACTGTGGGTGTCCGGCGCCGCTCATGTAGAGGTGCTCGGCGGCAACCGCGACCACCAGCAGGCCCGACAGCATGGACTCCCAGACCCGGGGCCGGCGCAGCAGACTCACGCTCACCACGGTAGTTGCCGGCTCACCGAAGATGTACTGACTTTCGACAGTACATAGACCCGCCCTTCCGTAGCCGAACGCAATCGATACAGACTGTGACCCATGGCTTACGAGACCCTGACCTTCGACGTGGACGCCGACGGCATCGCGCTCCTGACCCTCAACCGACCGGACGCGCTCAACTCGTTCACGGTGACCATGGCACGCGAGCTGGAGGAGGTCTTCACCACCGACGCGATGGCCGACGAGGTACGCGCGGTCGTGGTGACCGGCGCCGGACGGGCCTTCTGTGCGGGCATGGACCTCTCCGCCGAGGGCAACGTGTTCGGCCTCGACGAGTCGCTGCACCCGACGCCCGAGAAGCTCGCCGAGCACCTCGCCGACCCGGCCAAGCACCCCGAGTACGCCGAGGGCGTGCGCGACACCGGCGGCAAGGTCACCCTGGCGATCCATGCGCTCCCCAAGCCGGTGATCGCCGCGGTCAACGGCCCGGCGGTCGGGATCGGAGCCACGATGCTGTGCGCGATGGACGCGCGACTGGCCTCCTCCAAGGCGAAGATCGGCTTCGTCTTCGGCAAGCTCGGCATCGTCCCCGAGGCCTGCTCGTCCTACTTCCTGCCACGCGTGGTGGGCGTGCCGCGAGCCCTGGAGTGGCTCTACACCGCCGAGATCCTCGACCCCGACCAGGCTCTCGACGGCGGCCTGATCCGCAGCATCCACCTGCCCGACGAGCTGCTGCCCGCCGCCATCGAGCTGGCCCGCAGGTTCACCCAGGACCGGTCGCCGGTCGGCACCGCGCTCGTCCGCCAGCTGATCACCCGCAACGCGTCGGCGCGCCACCCGCTCGAGGCCCACCTGGCCGACTCGCTGGCGATGTTCCACACCTCGATCGGCGACGGCAAGGAGGGCGTCGCGGCGTTCTTGGAGAAGCGGGCCCCCGAGTTCACCTCGAAAGCCTCCGAGGTCCCGGACGTTTTTACGCGCTGACCTGCACCGATAGTCAGCAACCCCCTGTTGTGCAGGGGGATCGTGAGTTACCGTCGAAAGTGGGCCCGCCCGCTGGTCCCTCACCCGGGTGTGGCCGCGGCCGGCACGCAACGCCTAACCCGAGATGGGCGCGTGTCGGCCGCCTCTCGGCGGCGCCTCCCTAGGCGCCGATCAGGCGTGCGTACTCCTCGACGATCGCGTCGACCGGCTGGTCCACGTCGATCGCACACCCGGCCTCGTCGGGCTCGAGCGGCTCCAGTGTCCGGAACTGGCTCTCCAGGAGAGAGGCCGGCATGAAGTGGCCCGGCCGGCTCGCCTGGCGCCGCGCGATCACCTCGCGGGTGCCCTTCAGGTGGAGAAAGGTCACCTCGGCGCTGTGGCTGCGCAGCTGGTCGCGGTATTTCCGCTTCAGCGCCGAGCAGCTCATCACGCCACCGCGCTCCTCATGCCTGGCGAGCCACTCCCCGACCGCCTCCAGCCACGGGTAACGGTCATCGTCGTCGAGCGCGATCCCCGCGGTCATCTTGTCGATGTTCGCCTGCGGGTGCAGGTCGTCGGCGTCCTCGAACGGAACCCGCAGCCTGCCCGCGATCGCCGCCCCGATGGTCGACTTCCCCGAACCCGAGACACCCATCACGACCAGCACCGGTTTCGCCATCAGGCCATCCTACGGGCGTAGAGGGCCTCGAGGTCGGCAAAGTGCCGCTGCGTCCCTTGCTCCTGGTAGGAGGAGGTGTCCGCCATGGTGTAGCCGTGCGGGGCGTCGGGGTAGATCAGGTTGGTGTGGGTGACCCCGGCATCCTCGAGCGCGCGGCCGAGGTCGGCCACGTTCTCCGGCGTCATGGAGCGGTCGTGGTCGGCATGACCGAAGTAGTACTCCGCCTTCGTTCCCGCGATGCAGGTGTGCGGTGAGGCCGGGTCGGAGGTGACCAGCCCGCCACCGTGGAACCCGCCGACCGCGACGAACTCCTCCGGGAACCGCCCCGCCGTCCGCACCGCCAGTCGCGCACCCATGCAGTAGCCGTGCGTCGCGAGCGGGCCGGTGACGTACGTCCGGAGGGCTTCGACGTACGCCGGGATGTCGACCTCCAGGCGGGCCACGGTGAGGCCACGCACCCGGGCCATCGCACCGTCCGCGAAGTACGCGTCCCGGGCCGCGGGGTCGCGCAGGTCGGCGGTCGGTGCCAGCTCGGCCACGCTACCGTCGCGGTAGAACGTGTTGGGCGCGACCACGAGGTATCCCCAGGACGCCACCCGCTCGAGCATCTCGGCCAGCCGTGGCCTCAGGCCGATGGCGTCCATGTACACGAGCACCCCGCCCTTCGGTTCGCTCTCGGGCCGAGCGAGGTAGGCCTCGGCGGTGCCGTCGGGGGTCTGGATCTCGATCTGATCAACCACGACGATCACGCTACTGCCATGCTCGTAGTCATGACCCAGCACCCAGAAGCGCTGCACCTCGAGTCCTCCCGAGCGATCCCGGTGGCCTACGAGACCGCCCTCGCCCGCGTCCTCCCGGCCCCGCTGCCGCGGATCTTCGGTCGCCGGTACGCCGCGATCGGCCCGATCGCCGAGGTCCGCGACCAGGCCGGCGGCTGGGAGTCCGTCGGCGAGACCCGCACGATCGTGCTCTCCGACGGCGCGACTCTGCGCGAGACCCTGACCGGCATCGACGCCCCCTCGTCGTTCTCCTACGAGATCACACCGCTCACCGGCCCGCTCAAGCCGCTGGTCGGCCACGTCGCCGGCCGCTGGTCCTTCGCCCCCGCCGGCACCGGCACGCGGATCACCTGGTCCTGGGAGGTCACGCCTGCCTCCCGTGCGGCCTCGTTCGCGATGCCGGTTTTCGGGTGGATGTGGAAGGGGTATGCGCGGCAGAGTCTGGAGGCGCTCGAGGAGCTGTTGGTCGGCGCCTGAGCTTTTCTTGGCTATGTCTCTTGAATGGCACGCCGGCGGGTGTGTTTTGTGGTTGGTGTTTGGTGCGGCTATCTGGGTTGGGTAGGGGCTTGGGGTCTGAGGGGTGAATGAATGTTCGTTCACGCCGAGATCGCCGTGGGGCGGTCGGTGGCGGGGGCGAATGAAAATTCGTTCGGCATACCAGGGTGAATGAATTTTCGTTCACCGTGGAGCGCCCACCTCCCGAGGAGCGATGACCCCTCGGCCACACCCGGGCCGCCGCCCCGATAGCCAGCCAAATCTTTCTCGACATGGTCCGGTGTCAAGGATCGCCGAAGGCGACCGGCGTAGCCGGCGGCCGAAGGCCGTCCTTTACTCCGGGCCAGGTCGAGAAAAACTCGAGAACGGGTCGGCGGCCCACAGCCGACGAAAACACAGTCGCGAGCCGCGGCGACCCAAGACGGCCGGAGCCGCGTCACTCCACCCCGTGCCGCTTGATGAACGACAGGATCTGCTCCGAGAGCTCAGGCCGGCACACGATCACATCAGGCAGATAGACGTCGTCCTGGTTGTAGCGCAGCGGCGACCCGTCGATGCGCGAGGTGAACAGGCCGGCAGCAGCGGCGACCGCCACCGGAGCGGCGGAGTCCCACTCGTACTGCCCACCGGCGTGGACGTACGCGTCGGAGATGTCGCGCACGACCGACATCATCTTCACGCCGGCCGATCCCATCGGCACCAGCTCGGCGCCGAGCTCTTCGGCCAGCGCCTCGACGAAGGCCGGCGGGCGGCTGCGGGAGACGGCGATCCGGGGGCGGGGCGAGGTCGACGGCGGCACGACCGGGGCCGCGCCGGTGTGGAAGGTGCTCTGCACGGACGCGTCTGCCAGCGCCGGCTGCGCGACCGCACCGGCGATCAGCTCGCCACCGTTGGTGGAGCCCCACAGCGCCACGTGCACCGCCCAGTCGTCGCGCGGCGGCTCGGAGAACTCGCGGGTTCCGTCGAGCGGGTCGATGATCCACACCCGGTCCTTGGTGAGCCGCTCTTTGGAGTCCTTGCCCTCCTCGGACAGGACCGCATCCTCCGGACGGTACTCGGCGACGAGCTTCATCAGCAGCTCGTGGGCGGCCAGGTCACCGGCGTCCTTGAGCTCCTTGCCCTCGAGCCCGGAGGTGGCGCGCACCTCGAGCAGTCGCCGGCCGGCGGTCTCGGCCAGCCAGGCGGCCAGCAGGTGGTCGGAGGCGAGGATCTCGGGCGTGGGCACACCGGCTTCGAAGTTCACCCGCGGCACTCTAGCGAGACCTGCGACCGGATCGATACTGAGCCCGATACAGGCCCAGGCCGAGCCCGATCGCGGCGACCAGCGCCACTCCGGTGAGCACCGCGCGCAGGATCAGCCCGGTCTTGGCCCGCTCGTGCTCGTCGGTGACCGCGTCGGCCATGGTCTCGGTCGACTTCAGGATCACCTCGCGCAGGCTCTGGATGTATTCGACGGCACCGTCGGACCAGGTGCGTACGATCGGCTCCCCCTTCGACGCCGCCCGCATCTCCCGGGCGACCCCGTCGATGCTGCCCTTGGCGGCGACGTCGCGGACCGTACGCTGCACCATCATCGCGCCCGAGCCCTTGTCGAACGTGCCGTCGGAGACCCGGTCGAGCTCGGCCTGCAGCTCGGGCGAGGCGCCCGAGTAGAACGCCGAGGAGGCCTTCACCCAGGCAGCCTCGGCGTCGGTGAGCTCCTTGACCGACTTGGTGCTGATCTCGTTCTCGGACAGCGCGACGACCATGAGCTCCCGCTCGATGCTGAACGCCTCTGCCGCCGCCGTCAGGTTGCTGAGGTTGCGGATCTGGTCGGCGGTCTCGTCGTTCTCCAGCTCCGGCAGCTGCGCCGCGAGCATCAGCAGGTCGCTGGCCAGGCCGGTGTAGACCTCGCGGGCGGCGTCCTGGCTGGCCCGGTCGCCCTCCTGCATCTCGACCCGGTAGAGCTCGAAGTCGTTGAGCACCTCGGTGATGTCGTGGTGGAGCGTGCGCAGCTCGGCATCGCCGTCGACGTCGATCTCCGCCGAGGCGGTCTGCCACTCCTCGACCGCGAGGTCGGTGGTGTGCAGGTAGGTGGAGCGTACGTTGACCGGCGCCTGCGCGACCGGCTGCAGCGCGTCGCGCTCGAAGATCACGTCGACGGCGAGCTCGATGGTCTCGGGGAGCGCCTCGCTGAGCGCCGCCGCCCGGCCGGTCTCCGAGGCGTTCCGGAAAGCGGTGAAGGTGGCCACGCCACCGACGGCCACACCGAGCAGCGCGACGGCCAGCAGGATGCTCATCACCCGGCGGCCACCGCCGGAGCGCTTCGCCTCCCGGGCGCCGCCCGTCGGGATGGGTCCGCTGGCGCCGATCGTGGAGAACCCACCGGTCGAGCCGGTGGCACCGGCGGCCGGGAACGAGCCGCTCCCGGCGTACGCCTGCGCGCTGCGCGCGCCTGCTCCCTCGAAGGAGCCGGAGGTGCTGATCGGGCCGGACGGGTGCGTCGCGCGCTGTCGGGGCACCTGCGCGTCGAAGACCGGGAGCGGCCCCGAGCCGGTGAGCACCGCGACGACGTCCTGCGCGGTGGGACGCTGCTCGGGCTCCTTGGCCATCATCATCGCGACCAGGTCGTCGATGATCCCGGGCACCTGGACCGAGCTGCTGACCCGCGGGATCGGCGCGGTGGCGTGCTGGTAGACGACCGTCGCCGGCGCACCGCCGGAGTAGGGGGTGCGCCCGGTGAGCATCTCGTAGAAGACGCAGCCCAGCGAGTAGATGTCGCTCGGCGGGCCGACCTCACCACCCGAGCCACGCTCGGGCGAGAGGTAGCCGAGGCTCCCGACGACGTCGTGGGTGGAGGTCAGCCGCTGGTCACCCAGCCGGGCGAGCTGGGCGATCCCGAAGTCGACGATCCGGATCCGGCGGTCGCCGTCGTAGACGAGGTTGGACGGCTTGATGTCGCGGTGGACGATCCCCTGGCCATGGACCGCGGCGAGCGTACGCGCCGCCTGCACGATGACCTCGCCGGCCTCCCGGGCGATCAGCGGACCGTGCGAGCGCAGCCGTTCACCCAGGTCGGGGCCGCTCAGGAGCTCCATGACGAGAAAGGCCATCGGCCCGTTGCCGGTGCGCTCGATCCCGGCGTCGTGGACCTGCACGGTGCCGGGGTGGCTGGCGGCCGCGGTCGAGAGCGACTCACGACGGAACCGCTCGACCATGGTCGGGTCGGCCGACGTCCTCACGACCTTCACCGCGACCCAGCGTTGCAGGGTGAGGTCCATGGCTTGCCAGACCTCCCCCATGCCGCCTCGTCCGATCAGGCGGTGCAGCTCATAACGGCCGGCGATCATGGGGTGGGGGGAGGTTTGCATGGGGGACGTTCCCGTCGAGGATCCAGTTGTTCATTCGTGTTGGGTTGCTCACACAACGGCCTGGGAGTTTAGGGGACACTCACTAGTAGGCGCCAGAGCCACGCACCACAGCTTTCACCGTGCGAACGACGATCCCGAAGTCCCGCAGAAGTGTCCAGTTGTCGACGTAGTCCAGGTCCAGCCGGACCGTGTCCTCCCAGGAGAGGTCCGAACGCCCCGAGACCTGCCACAGCCCGGTCAGACCGGGAGCGACTGCGAGTCGGCGATGAGAGTCCCGATCGTACATGGCCACCTCGCTCGGCAGCCCGGGCCTCGGCCCCACCAGCGACATCTGGCCCAGGACGATGTTGAACAACTGGGGCAGCTCGTCGAGGGAGTACTTGCGCAGCACCCGTCCCGCCCGGGTCACCCGCGGGTCGGCGCGGAGCTTGAAGAGGACGTGTCCCGGCCGGTGGTCGAGCGTACGCAGCAGCGACTCCGCGTCGACGACCATGGTGCGGAACTTCCAGATCCGGAACTGCTTGCCGCCACGTCCGACGCGCACCTGCCGGAAGAAGACCGGACCCGGGGAGTCGAGCTTGATCACGACCGCCATGATCGCGAAGACCGGGAGCAGCACGGTGACGGCCGCGACCGCGGCCAGCCACTCCCAGACGTACTTGGCGACCCGGGTCAGCCGGGCCCGCAGGGCCTCGTCGACGTAGAGGAGCGTCATCGAGCCCAGCCGCATCGAGGACGTACGCTGCGGGGTGACATCCTGCATCCGGGTGCTGACCAGCAGGGGTAGGCCGAAGGACTCGCTCGTCCATGCCAGCCTCTGGATCTCGCGGCCGGCCAGGTCAGGCCCGGGAACGACCAGCACCGCGTCGGGCGCGACCGAGGCGATCGCCCCGGAGAGACCGTCGGCGCGGCAGACCGCCGCTGCCTCCATCAGGCCACCGCTGAGCCTGTGGATCCACTCCGGGATCGGTCCGTGGTCATGGGCGGCCTCCACGACGACAACCCGCAGCGGGTTGCGCGGTCGGGAGCTGAAGATGTAGCCCACGACCCGGAAGGCGAGCGCGGTGATCAGCCCGAGGATCGTCTGGACGACCAGCTGCGCCTGCGGCAGCTCGACCACCGCGCCCAGCAGCCAGGTCGCCATGCTCATCGCCATGAACGCCTTGAAGACCCCGGAGACCGTCGCGCGCAGGCGCTCGGCGCCGGGCAGGATCTTCGGCGCGGTGATCCTGGTGACCAGACCCCAGACCAGACCCCACACGAGCGCGTGGACGACGTCCTGCCCCACGAGAAGCGGCGCCAGGATCATCAGCGCGAGCCCGTCGACCATCGAAGCCTGCAACCGAAGGGAGGGTGCCTTGACAGACACCCTCCGGCGGTTGATGTCGAGCGGGACTACTGTCTCCACCGACGCCAGCTCTATCGTCATTCATCTCCCCCATGGTGCTGGGCGCCCGAACGCTACTTCATGCCAGAACAATGCGGGACGAAAGCGGTCGGGCGGGCCCGATGGGGGTCCGGTTAGACCAAATGAGGGAATCGGATCCCACTGGTCCAGACCAGTCGGCTCACTCCAGCGACTGGGGTGAACGCCAGCCGAGCCGGTGAGCGAGACCGACGGCGGCGATCTGTGACGTGACCTGGAGCTTGGCGAGGATGGACTTCACCTGCGTACGCACGGTCGCCTCGGAGACGACGCCGATGACGGCGATCTCGTGGACGGTGCGGCCGAGCATGAGATGGCCGAGCACCTGCGACTCCCGCTTGGTGAGCAGCTCGATGCGGCGGCTCAGCTCGGCGATCTCGTGCTGGCGCTCGAACCAGATCCGGATCAGCCGCTCGCGGTCGCTCACCGCGAGCACACAGGCGCCCTGGTAGAGCCGTCTGACGGTGCCGAGGATCTCGCCGAGCGGGCGGGACTTGGACAGCACCGTGCGGGCGCCGTTGCGGAGCGCCTGACCCCAGCGCGCCTCCTCGATGGCGCCCGTGACCACGACCACGTCGACGCCGGCCTTGGCGAGCGGCTCGATGAGGCGTACGCCGTCGCCGTAGCGACCCAGGTCGAGGTCGAGCAGCACGACCTTCGGCTTGTTGCGGAGCACGACGGAGACCATCGTGGCGGTGGAGACGGGCTCACTGGGCATCGGGATGCGACGTACGTCGTATCCCTCCATCGAGACGGCGAGCTCCAGCGACTCGGCGAAGAGGACGTGGTCCTCGACGATGACGACTCGGTACTGGCTACGCGGCGACAACGCCATCGGAGGCGCCTTCCTGCTCTGCCCCGAACCTGGGGCGTCCGATCACTGCACTGGGAAGGGTGACCACGAAGGTCGTGCGATCTCCGGCGGCGAGGCGGAGCGACCCGCCCATCCGCTCGGCAACGGTGCGGGCCTCGTTGAGCCCGATCCCCTGGCCGGCCGAGTCCGGACCACGAACACCCCACTCGAAGATCCGGTCGCGCACCTCGGGGGCGACGCCTGGGCCATCGTCGGACACCTCGATGACGACCATCTGACCGGACTCGCCCGACTCGTGCCGGACCGCGACCTCGACAGCACCGGAGCCGTGCTTGGCTGCGTTGTCGAGAAGAATGTTGACGATCTCCGCCGCCGCGTCCGAGCTGCCGGTGGCGAGCGCGTTGCTGGGCGTGTGGACGACCGTGGTGCCACTGGCCTCGTGGGCCAGGGCGAGGTTGTGGATCACCGCGTCGACGTCGATCACGCCGTCGTCGACCGGCATCGTGTCGGCACCGTTGCGGTGGGCCCGGACGAGTCGCTCCAGGCGCCTGAGCTCGCTGCCCATCATGGTGAGCATCGCGACGCGCCGCTCCGGGTCGAGCGTCTCGGAGTTGCACAGCAGCTCGCTGGCCGAGCGGACGCCGGCGAGGGTCGAGGTCACCTCGTGCATCCGGGCTCGGTGGAGACGCTGGGTCTCCCGCGCGCTGAGAAGGTCGTGGTAGATCTCGTCGGCGGCCTTGGCCTCGGCGGCACACACGCGCCGGTAGATGCGTACGGCACCATGCACAAGGCCTGCGGACGCCACCAGCGACGTGGTGACGACGATGGCCGTGAGGAGGATCCACAGGAGCGCGCCGTGGGAGTGGAACGAGACCCAGGGGCCCTGGAGGACGGCGATGAGAAAGCTCTGGACGCCGATGAAGACGGCGGTCGTGGTTGCGTAGGCGGTGCCTAACCAGCCCGAGTTGACTCGCTTGAAAATGGACGTAGACATGCTGCTCCCCATGACTGGTCGGCCAGTGAGGATGTCCCCGATCAGGACCCGAGTGGTCCCGCTCCTCCAGCCCGAGTTGTCGGGCCGTCCAGATTTGAATGTTGTGACCGAATCCTTCGCTCAAGGAAACGTAATCATCACGTTATCGCCGCGCGACCTCATTCCGGGCCAATACCGAGATTTGAGGAGTCAAAGATTTTCGAGGTCGTCCACAACCTACATTGCGGGACACGTTGTCCCAGGTCATCCCTAAACTTGGGGGAACGTAGAACAGGTTGCCGATCGGGTTTTCGAGGCATCCAGAATGGTTATACCCCCAGGGATATCTGGCAGGGCCCGAGACGACCGAACGGCGCACCAGGAATGGCAGGCTCGACCGTACGACTCAGGGTCGCCGTCTCGGCCGACGAGACGATGACTCTGGACGCGGTGACGGTCGCGCTCGATGAGCGCGGCATCGCCGTGACGGCGACGGCTGCCACCGACGCGGATCCCTCCGACCTCCTCCGCGGCGACCCCGCGACCTGGCTGCTGGTCACCGACATCGACGACTGGTCGCAGCTCGACCGAGTGCGTGAGCTGGTGCGTGGCGTACGTCTGCCGGGGGTCGCGCTCACCACCGCTCCGCGCGGCGGACTGTGGGGCGCGCTGATCGAGGCCGGCGCGGTCGAGGTGCTGCCCGCCGACACCGGCTCGGACGCGATCGAGGCCTCGCTGCGCGCAGCGGCCGAGGGACGCCCTGGCCACTCCCCCGCCGAGGTCGAGGGCCTAGTCGCGCAGTGGCACATGATGCGGGACCGGCGCGAGCGGATGCGCCGTGTGATCGCCTCGCTGACCGTACGCGAGCACGAGGTCATCGAACTGCTCTACGACGGAGCCACCGTCGCCGAGATAGCGGCCCGCTTCGGCGTTGCCCAGACCACGGTGCGGACCCAGGTGAAGTCGATCCTGCGGAAGTTCGGCGTCGGCTCCCAGCTGGCCGCGGTCGCGGCGTACGACAGGTATCTGTTCCCTAGGAGTTGACCCTAGGAGTTGAACTTCTGCTGGGTCTTCTCCAGACCCTCGGTGATCAGCGTCTCGATGGCGTCGGCGGCCGTGTCGACGACGAATGGCAGCACCTTGCGCTCGGTGGTGGAGAAGTTGGAGAGCACGAAGTCGTGCACCTCCTGGCGCCCGGGCGGGCGGCCGATGCCGACACGCACCCGGTGGAAGTCGCCGGTCCCGAGAGAGGACCGCATCGACTTGAGGCCGTTGTGGCCGTTGTCGCCGCCGCCCAGCTTGACCCGCATCGTGTCGAAGGCGATGTCGAGCTCGTCGTGGATGGCGATGACATGGTCGGGCTGGACCTTGTAGAAGGTCGCGAGCGCCTTGACCGGCCCGCCGGACTCGTTCATGTAGGTCCGGGAACGCGCGAGCACGACGCGTGGACCGGGCACCCCGGGGGTCCCCCCGAGGCGCCCTTCCACGACGTCAGCACGGCCGGACTTGTGGGCGCGCCACTTGCTGCCCAGCCGGTTGGCCAGCTCGTCGGTGACGAGATAGCCGATGTTGTGACGGTGCCCGGCATACGTCGGCCCGGGGTTGCCCAGGCCGACGATCAGCCAGACGCCGTCGGTCACCGAGTCCGAGGTCACTCGGCGTCGGCGGCCTCGGCCTCGGCGGCCTCGGCGGACTCACCC
>NZ_JBHVKN010000052.1:0-27249 GCF_042798075.1 Nocardioides sp. NPDC057772 | reverse complement strand
GATCGGTCGGGGCAGGCCCGTTTCACATGCCCAGAAGGCTCACAGGCCCAGCAGTCGGCGCGCCTCACCGACGGTCACGACGGAGCCGGTGACCAGCACCTGGCCTCCGGCCGTGCAGGCGGTCTCGGTCGCCTCGGTGAGCGCGTCGGCGAGGTCGTCGACCTCCACGACCCGAGCGGCACCCAGCACCTTCCGCGCCGCGGCGGCGACGTCCTGGGCGGAGAGCGATCTCGGGCTGCTGTTGCGGGTGCAGACCATCGTGGTCACCACGGGCTCGAGCTCGGCGAGCATGCCGGCGAGGTCCTTGTCGCCCAGCGCGGCGACCACGGCGACGGTCGGGCGCGGGCCCAGCTCTGGGAGCGCGGCAGCCAGGGCCCGGGTGCCGTCGGGGTTGTGGGCGGCGTCGAGGACCACGGCAGGGGTGCCGGGCAGCACCTCCAGGCGGCCGGGTGACCGGACCGAACCCAGTGCTCGTCGCAGCGCGTCCAGCGGGATCGTCTCCTCGAGAAGTGCCTCGACGCTCGCGATCGCGAGCACGGCGTTGTGGGCCTGGTGGCGTCCGTGCAGACCGAGTGGGACCTCGGGATAGCGGCCCGCGAGACCGTCGACGGAGATGGTCTGCCCGTCGTCGGAGCCGCGCCGGTCCCTCAGGCCGAAGTCACGCCCCTCGACCATGAGCCTGGCGAGATGCGCGTCGGCATGAGTCCGGAGGAGCTGTTCGACCTCGGGCGTCTGACGCGCGGTCACCGCCAGCGCACCGGGCTTGATGATCCCGGCCTTCTCAGCGGCGATGTCGAGCCTGGTCGGGCCCAGCTGGTCGACGTGGTCGAGCCCGATGGGGAGGATCGCGGCGACGGGGGCGTCGATGACGTTGGTCGCGTCCCACATGCCGCCCATGCCGACCTCGACCGCGGCGACGTCGATGGCGGCGGTCGAGAACGCCTGGTAGGCCATGGCGACCGTCATCTCGAAGAACGACAGCGGCGTGGGACTCTCGCGGTCGACGGCCTGGGCTGCGGGCAGGACGTCCTGGTAGGCGCGGACGAAACCCTCGTGCGAGATCGGCCGGCCGCCGATGCTGATCCGCTCCCGGATGTCGGTGAGATGGGGGCTGGTGAACCTGCCGACCGTCGAGCCGAGCTCGAGCAGGATCGCCTCCACCATCCGCGCGGTGCTGGTCTTGCCGTTCGTTCCGGTGATGTGGACCGACCGGTAGCCGCGCTGCGGCTGCCCGAGCCCGTCCATCACCGCCCGGATGCGCTCCAGGGACGGAGCGACCCTCGTCTCCGGCCAGCGGGCGAGGAGCCGGCGATCCACGTCTGCCACATCGAGGTCGAGAGCTGTGTCCGTCAAAGCGGGTCACCTCCGAGGCGGGCCAGCAGGTCACGGCGCCAGGCCTCGGTCTCGGCGACCTGGTTGAACGTGAACAGGTGCAGGCCGGCGACCGCGGCCTCCGCGCCGTCAAGCCCGGGCGCGGCGCGGGTGAGGAACCGCTCCGGCGAGTAGCCGCCGGGTGCGGCGATGCGGGCGAACATTCCCTTGTTCTTGGCGAGGAACCGCGTCGATTCCCCCACCCCGATCTTGGTCGCCATGGAGAGGAGCTTGGTGCGCTCGACCGGGCCGGGCAGTCCGACGAGGATCGGTGTGGTGACGCCACGGGCGCGCACGCGGCGTACCCAGTCGGTGAGGGCTCGGTCGTCGAAGGTGAGGTTGCTGACGATCTCGGTGGCGTGGTGGCGCTTGTCCCACATCGCCTGCACCAGCCGGTCGTGGATGATCGTCGGGTGGTCCTCCGGGTAGCCGGCCACGCCGACGTGGCGGAACGGGTCGCCGAGGTCGACGAGGGCCTCGAGGAGCTCCAGCGCTCCGGGGAACGCACCCGGCTTCTCCGCGTCGCCGGCGGGCACGAAGACCTTCTCGATGCCGGCCGCCTTCAGCCGACCGGTGATGTCGGCCAGCTCGGCGCGGCTCGAGACCATGCGCGCGGCGAGGTGGGGCACGACGTCGTACCCGTGGCCGGCGAGCCGGATCGACAGGTCGACGGTTCGCTCCAGACCCTTGGCCGGGGAGGCGGTCACGGTGATCGTCCGCCCGGCCGGGAGGGAGGCGGTGACGACCCCCTCGATGGCATCGGTGGGCAGGACCTCGTAGCGCGCGCTGAGCAGCAGGCGACGTACGACGGCGGCGGCCGTGCGGCGGCTCACCGCTCCCCCGCTCGGGCGCCGACCAACCCGGTGGCGACCGTGGAGGCCCGCAGGCGAGCAGCCACTCTGGAGGCGGCCGCGGCGCCGGAGACCGAGTGGACGCGTACGCCCCAGGCTCCCCCGGCCGCGGCGACCGCGGCGACGGCGTCCGACGCCTCGTCCCGATCGGCAGGCACGTCCGGGTCACGTCGTCCGTACGCGGCGGCCTCGGCGAGGAACCGCTTGCGGGACGCCCCGACGAGCACGGGGAAGCCGAGCTCGTGCAGCCTCGGCAGGGCCGCGAGCAGCTCCCAGGACTGGGCGGCGTTCTTCGCGAACCCCAGACCGGGGTCGAGGACGATGCGCTCCGCGCGTACGCCGGCGGCGAGGGCCGACTCGACCCGGCCGCGGAGCTCGGCGCAGACGTCGTCGACGACCGAGTCGTAGAAGCAGAAGTCGTCCATCCGGGTGGAGTGCGCCCGCCAGTGCATGAGTACGCAGGTGACGTCCGCCTCCGCGAGGAACGGCAGCATCTCGGGGTCGGCGAGCCCACCGGAGACATCGTTGACGATGACCGCTCCGGCCGTGACCGCCTGCTGGGCGACCGAGGCCCGCATGGTGTCGACCGAGACCGGGAACCCGCCGCGGACCAGGGCCTCGACCACCGGGATCACGCGGGCGAGCTCCTCGGCCTCGCTGACCCGCTGGGCACCGGGCCGGGTGGACTCGCCGCCGACGTCGAGGAAGTCGGCGCCGTCCCGCATGAGCTCCAGGCCCCGGCGTACGGCCGCGTCGACGTCGAGGAACCGGCCGCCGTCGGAGAAGGAGTCGGGAGTGACGTTGATGATGCCCATCACCTGGCACCGCTGAGCGGTGTCGGTGGGCAGCTGCACCGCCGTCATGTCAGTGCCCCGACGATCGCCTCCCTGGCAGCCAGCTGCTGTTCGGCGATCTCGACGATGTTGGTCAGCAGCATCGCGCGGGTCATCGGGCCGACCCCGCCGGTGGCGCCGGTCATCTTGCCGGCGACGACGTCGACGTTCGGGTCGACGTCGCCCAGGATGCCCTCGATGGTGCGGGTGATGCCGACGGAGAGGACGGTGGCACCGGGACTGACCCAGTCGGGCTTGACCAGGTGGGCGACGCCGGCCGCGGCGACGATGACGTCCGAGGCCCGCGTATGGGCGGCGACGTCACGGGTCTCGATGTTGCACAGGGTCACGGTGGCGTGCTCGGTCGGGCGAGTGAGCATGAGCCCGAGGGGCCGACCGACGGTCAGGCCGCAGCCGATCACGCAGAACCGCTGGCCGGTGATCGGCACGTCGTGCTGCCGCAGCAGCTCGATGATCCCGCGCGGCGTGCACGGCAGCGGCGCCGGCGTGCCGAGCACCAGCTTGCCGAGGTTCGTCGGGTGGAGCCCGTCGGCGTCCTTGTCCGGGTCGATGAGCTCCAGGACCCGGTGGGTGTCGACGTGCGGCGGCAGCGGCAGCTGGACGATGAAGCCGGTGCAGCTCGGATCCTCGTTGAGCTGCTGCACCGCAGCCTCGATCTCCGCCTGTGTCGCGCTCGCGGGGAGCTCGATCCGGATCGAGGCGATGCCCACCTCGGCACAGTCGCGGTGCTTGCCGGCGACGTAGGAGTGGGAGCCGGGGTCGTCACCGACGAGGATGGTGCCGAGACCGGGGTCGATCCCGGCCTCGTGCAGCATCTTCACCCGCACGGCGAGCCCGGCCTTCAGCTCGGCAGCGACCCGCTTGCCGTCGATCCTTGCTGCGGTGGTCATGGCTTCTCCTTCTCCCGAACCCGTCAGCACTCGATGACGTTGACGGCGAGGCCTCCGCGGGAGGTCTCCTTGTACTTGATCTTCATGTCGGCCCCGGTCTCGCGCATGGTCTTGATCGCGGCGTCGAGGGAGACCCGGTGACTGCCGTCGCCGCGGGCTGCGATGCGGGCGGCGTTGATGGCCTTGTTGCTGGCGATGGCGTTGCGCTCGATGCACGGGATCTGCACCAGGCCACCAACGGGGTCGCAGGTGAGGCCGAGGTTGTGCTCGATGCCGATCTCGGCAGCGTTCTCGACCTGCTCCGGGGTGCCGCCCAGCACCTCGCACAGCGCCCCGGCTGCCATCGCGCAGGCCGAGCCGACCTCGCCCTGGCAGCCGACCTCGGCCCCGGAGATCGACGCGTTGATCTTGAACAGGATCCCGATCGCGGCGGCGGCGAGGAGGAACCTCACGATGCCATCCTCGTCCGCGCTGGGCACGAACTTCTCGTAGTAGTGGAGCACCGCTGGGACGATGCCCGCGGCGCCGTTGGTCGGGGCGGTCACGATCCGGCCGCCCGAGGCGTTCTCCTCGTTGACCGCCAGGGCGAAGAGGTTGACCCAGTCCATCGCCCGGAGCGGGTCGGTCTCGTCCGTGGAGGCGTGCAGGTGGGCGTACAGGCCGGGAGCGCGCCGCGGGACCTTCAGCCCGCCGGGCAGGGTGGGCTCGACCCGGGTGCAGCCGTTGTGCACGCACTCCTGCATGACCGACCAGATGTGCAGCAGCTCGCCGCGCACCTCCTCCTCCGTACGCCACGCCAGCTCGTTGGCCATCATGACGTCGCTGATCCGCTTGCCCGACTCGGCACAGACCGCGAGCAGCTCCGCCCCGGTGGTGAACGGGTACGGGATCGGGGTCGAGTCCTCGACGATCCGGTCGGCACCGGCCGCGTCCTCGTCGACGACGAACCCGCCGCCGACCGAGTAGTAGGTGCTCTCCTGGAGCACCTCGCTGCTGTCACCGAACGCCCGGAAGATCATCCCGTTCGGGTGTGCGGGCAGCGTCCGGGTGCGGTGCATCACGACGTCGTCGGCGTCGAACTCGATGTCGCGCGCCCCGGAGAGCCGCAACCGGCGGGTGGCTCGGACCTCGGCCACCCGGGCGTCCGCGTTGTCGGTGTCGACGGTCTCGGGACGGTTGCCCTCGAGGCCGAGGATGACCGCCTTGTCGGAGCCGTGGCCGTGTCCGGTGGCGCCGAGAGAACCGAACAGCTCCACCTGGACCCGGGCGACGGCGTCGAGCAGCGACCCCGCCTTCAGGGCATCGGTGAACTGCACCGCCGCGCGCATCGGGCCGACCGTGTGGGACGAGGACGGCCCGATGCCGACGGAGAACATGTCGAAGACGCTGAGTGCCATCAGCCGGATCCCAGAACTTTGAACTCGGCCATGGCGTCGACCAACCAGCGGCCCAGGTAGTCGGCGTACGAGGCCCGCGGCAGGATCCGGTAGGAGTCCGCCTCGACCTTCCACAGGATCACCGGGACACGACCGATGTTGGTGACGACCGCCCTGCCCGGCGCGAAGACCCGCGGGTGGAGGTCGAGCGGGCAGCCCTTCTCCAGGACCGCCCGCGCGGACGGGCCCTCGAGCCGGAGGGTGGTGCGGTTGGCCGACAGGTCGACGACCGCGGCGGCACCACCTTCCGAGACCCCTGCGCGCAGGTAGGACACCAGGGTGGAACCCGCCACGCTCTGCGAGATGACCAGGAACTCGTCGGGCGAGAGCCACAGCACGACCACGTCGTGACCCGTGGCGACCTCGCCGCACCGGGCGGGGAGCTCGGCACCGACGATCTTGGCCAGGCGTGCCCGGTCGGGCGACCCGACCGCGACCCGCAGGCCCACCATGGTGAGGAACTGCTCCTCGCGCAGCCGCACCCCGAAGGCGCCGGTGACACCGGCGTCGACGAAGGCGCCGTGGAGGTGCTGGGCCGGGCTGACGCGCAGCCCTCCGATCAACTTGTCGAGCGGCTCGATCGTGGTCTCAACCATCGCGGCGGCTTCCTTCCGGGTCGTAGAGGACGGTTTCAGCGACGACGACGTCGACCAGTCGGTCACCGACCGGAGCGACGAGGGTCTGGCCGATGCGGTTGCGGCCATCCTTGATGAGCGCCAGGGCGAACGAGCGCCCGAGCGCGGCACTGTGGTAGCTCGAGGTCACGTGCCCGAGCATCGGCACCGGACCGTCGGCAGGAGTGATCGGCGTACCGGACTCGACCAGCTGGGTGCCCTCGGGCAGCCGGAAGGACTTGTCGACGGGGAGCACCGAGACGAGGTGCTTGCGGTCGGTGCGGGAGGTGTCGGCCCGGCTGTAGGACCGCTTGCCGACGAAGTCCTTCGCCTTGGAGACGATCCACTCCATGCCGGCGTCCTGCGGGGTGACCGTGCCGTCGGTGTCCTGGCCGACGATCGGGTAGCCCTTCTCGGCGCGGAGCACGTGCATGGTCTCGGTGCCGTACGGCGTGATCGACCATTCCTGGCCGGCGGTGTGGATGTCCTCCCACACCTGCGGACCGAACCAGGTCTCGACGTTGACCTCGAAGGCCAGCTCGCCGGAGAAGGAGATCCGGCACACCCGGGCCGGGATGCCCGAGGCGAGGGTCGTCTCCCGGAAGGTCATGAACGGGAACGCCTCGTTGCTGACATCGAGGTCGGGGGCGATCTTGGCGATCACCTCGCGCGACTTCGGGCCGACGACGGCGACGGTGGCCCACTGCTCGGTGACCGAGGTGAAGCTGACGTCCAGGGTCGGCCACTCGGTCTGGTGCCACTCCTCGAGCCAGTCGAGGACCTTGGCGGCGCCACCGGTGGTCGTCGTCATGAAGTAGCGGCCCTCGTCGATACGGAGCGTGACACCGTCGTCGAACATCATCCCGTCGGGCGTGCACATGACGCCGTAGCGGGCGGAGCCGGGGGCGAGCTTCTTGAAGGCGTTGGTGTAGATCCGGTTGAGGAACTCACCGGCATCGCTCCCCCACACCTCGATCTTGCCGAGGGTGGTCGCGTCCATCATGCCCACGGACTCACGGACCGCGGCACATTCGCGGAGCACGGCCTCGTCGAGCGACTCGCCGTCCTGCGGGTAGTACCAGGGCCGCAGCCACTGCCCCACGATCTCCATCTCGGCGCCGTGCGCGACGTGCCAGGGATGGATCGAAGTGAGCCGGGCCGGGTCGAACAGGTCACCCCGCTCACGACCGGCGAGCGCGACGAACGGGACCGGAGCGTACGGCGCGCGGTACGTCGTGGTGCCGATCTCACCGGGGCTGCGACCGTCGTTGAGGGCGGCCGCGATGACCCCGATGGCGTTGACCCCGGAGGTCTTGCCCTGGTCGTTGGCGGTGCTGATGGAGGTGTAGCGCTTGACGTGCTCCACGCTGCGCATGCCCGCGCCGGTCGCCCGCAGCACGTCGTGCACCGTCTGGTCGCGCTGGAAGTCGACGAAGTGGTCGACCAGATCGTCGAGCGGGACGCCGGCCTCGGCCACGAGCCACAGGGCGCGGGTGGTGCCGTCGCCGGTCGCCGCGGGAAGCGGCTCTGTCGGAGCCTCGGCCGAGTCGATGAAGCCGGTGGCGAGCAGCGCGGTCGCAGCTGCGTACCGACCCTCGGCGAGGCACGCGTCGAGGGTGTAGCTGCCGCGGGCCGATCCGACGATCTGCTGGTCGGCGACCTGGCCGTCTGGGATGAACCCGGCCAGATCCTCGTCCCAGCGGACCTTGCCCTGGCGCTGGCTGTGCAGGTGGACCACAGGGCTCCAGCCACCGGCGACGGCGACCACGTCGCAGGCGATCTCTCGCCGCTCGCCGACCGCGGCGCCGTCGGCGTCGATCGGCGACACCGTCGCGGCGGTGACCCGCGGGTCACCGGCGGTGTCGAGGACGGCCGAGCCTAGGACGACCTCGATGCCGGCCTCCTCGGCGCGGCGCGCGGCTTCGGACCGCTCGGTGCGGGCGTCGACGACGGCCGCCACGGCGATCCCGGCGTCGGTCAGATCGGCGGCGACCTCGTAGGCGCTGTCGTTGGTCGTCGCGAGCAGGATGTTGGAGCCGGCTGCGACGCCGTAGCGGTTCAGGTAGGTGCGGACCGCGGAGGCGAGCATGACACCGGGGCGGTCGTTGTTGGCGAACACCAGCGGACGCTCGTGGGCGCCGGTCGCGATGATCACCTGCTGGGCCCGGATGTGCCACAGGCGCTGACGCGACAGCCCGTCGAGCGCCGCCTTGGCGGCCGCGTCGAGGTGGTCCAGCCGGCTCTCGAGCGCGATCACGTAGTTGGCGTCGTAGCTGCCGAAGGCGTTGGTCCGGGTGAGCACCGTGACCTCGGGAGCTGCGGCGAGCTCCTCGGCGACGTCGCGCAGCCAGGTGTCGCTGTCGACGCCGTCCACGCTGAGGCCGCGGCTCGAGAGGAGCGACCCGCCGAGCTCGGGCTGGTCGTCGATCAGGATCACGCGGGCGCCGGACGCGGCGGCGGTGCGGGCCGCGATGAGCCCGGTGGGGCCGGCGCCGATGACGAGCACGTCGGTGTGGACGTACAACTTGTCGTAGATCGCGGTGTCGTCGGCGGGGTCGAGCTCGCCGAGCCCGCTGAGGTAGTCGGCCTGCAGCCCGTCGACGAGCTCGACGGCGGTGGCGGGCAGCATCGACTCGGCGACGGCGTCGCCGGGGCGACGCAGCCGGACCAGCGCGTTGGACTCCTCCACCCCGGCGGCGAGCACGCCGCGGGGACGCTGCAGATACAGCGAAGGACCGCACTCGAGCACACCGTTGGCGATCAGTGCCGAGGCGAGGGTGTCACCGGCGTGGCCGGCGTACTCCTGGCCGTCGACATGGAAGGTGAGACGGGTGGATCGGTCGATGCGGCCGCCGTCTGGGAGGCGGTGCGACGTCGTGCTCACTGCGGGTCTCCATCCAGGGTGGGGCGTGGTTCGCCGTTCCGGTAGACGGCGGCGATGCGGTAGGTGACGGTGTCGCGGAGGACGTTGAACCATTTGCGGCAGCCGGCGCTGTGGACCCAGCGCTCGGCGAAGATGCCCTTGGTGTTCTCGCGGTAGAAGAGGTAGCGACCCCATTCCTCGTCGCTGAGGGCGTGCGGGTCCTCCGGGTACGGCACGTGGGCCTGACCGCCGTAGTGGAACTCGGTCTCGTCGCGGGGCCCGCAGTCGGGGCAGCTGATGAGGATCATCGTCGGCTCCTTTCAGTGGGCCACGGCGGCTGCGCCGTGCTCGTCGATGAGGGCACCGGTGCTGAATCGCTCGAGGGCGAACGGTGCGTTGTACTCGTGCGGCTCGTCGTGGGCGATCGTGTGCGCCATCGTCCAGCCGGCCCCGGGCGTGCCCTTGAAGCCGCCGGTGCCCCAGCCGCAGTTGACGTAGAGCTGGTCGATCGGCGTCTTGCCGACCACCGGGGAGGCGTCCGGCGTGACGTCGACGATGCCGCCCCAGGTCCGGAGCAGGTGCGCGCGGGCGAAGATCGGGAAGAGCTCGACGGCTGCCGCCATCTGCTCCTCGATCACGTGGAACCCGCCGCGCTGGCCGTAGCCGTTGTACGCGTCCACCCCCGCGCCCATGACGAGCTCGCCCTTGTGGGCCTGGGAGACGTAGACGTGGACGTGGTTCGACATCACCACGGTCGGGTGGACGGGCTGGTGGAGCTCGGAGACGAGCGCCTGGAGCGGGTGCGACTGGATCGGCAGGTCGAAGCCGGCCATCTCGGCGAGGACGCTGGAGTGCCCGGCCGCGCAGAGCGCGACCTTCCCGGCCGCGATCGTGCCGCGGCTGGTCTGCACGCCGACGACCCGGTTGCCCTCCTTGAGGATCCCGGTCACCTCGCAGTCCTGGATCAGGTCCACACCGAGCTCGTCGGCCTTGCGGGCGAACGCCCAGGCGACGTGGTCGTGCTTGGCGATGCCCGCCCGCGGCTGGTAGGTCGCTCCGAGGACCGGGTAGCGGATGTTGTCGCTGGTGTTGATGATCGGGCAGACCTCCTTCACCTGGTCGGCGTCGAGCCACTCGGCGTCGATCCCGTTGAGGCGGTTGGCCTCGCAGCGCCGCACCGAGTCGCGTACGTCCTGGAGCGTGTGGGCGAGGTTGAGCACGCCGCGCTGGCTGAACAGGAAGTCGTAGTCGAGCTCGTCGGGGAGCACCTCCCACTGCTTGAGGGAGTGCTCGTAGATCGCCGCGGATTCGTCCCACAGGTAGTTGGACCGGATGATCGTGGTGTTCCGGGCCATGTTCCCGCCGGCGAGCCAGCCCCGCTCGAGCACGGCGACGTTGGTGATGCCGTGGTTCTTCGCCAGGTAGTAGGCGGTCGCGAGGCCGTGGCCGCCACCGCCGATGATGACGACGTCGTAGGAGGACTTGGGCTCCGGGTTGCGCCAGAGGAAGTCGGGGTGCTCGGGCAGCAGGTCTGCCATCACTCGGCTCCGTTCGACTCGATGAGGTGGGGGTAGAGCGGGTGCTTCTCGGCGAGGTTCGTGACCCGGCTGCGCAGCGCGTCGGCCGTCTCCTCGGTGAAGTCGTCCTTCAGCGCGGCGGCGATGATGTCGGCGACCTCGGTGAAGTCGGCGTCGCCGAAGCCGCGGGTGGCGAGCGCGGGGGTGCCGATCCGCAGGCCGGAGGAGACCATCGGCGGACGCGGGTCGAACGGGACCGCGTTGCGGTTGACGGTGATGCCGATGCGGTGGAGACGGTCCTCGCCGTCCTGGCCGTTCAGCTCGGAGTCGCGCAGGTCGACCAGCACGAGGTGGACGTCCGTGCCGCCGCTGACCACGGAGACACCCGAGGCCGCGACGTCGTCGGCGAGCAGCCGCTCGGCGATGATGCGGGCGCCCCGCAGCGTACGCTCCTGGCGCTCGCGGAACTCCGGCTCCGCGGCGACCTTGAACGCGACCGCCTTGCCGGCGATGACGTGCTCGAGCGGCCCACCCTGCTGGCCGGGGAAGACCGAGGAGTTGATCTTCTTGGCGATGGCGGCGTCGTTGGTGAGGATGACGCCGCCGCGCGGGCCGCCGAGGGTCTTGTGGGTCGTCGAGGTGACGACGTCGGCGAAGGGCACCGGGTTCGGGTGCAGGCCGGTGGCGACCAGGCCGGCGAAGTGGGCCATGTCGACCATGAGGCGGGCGCCGACCAGGTCGGCGATCCGGCGGAACTCCGCGAAGTCGAGCTGACGGGGGTAGGCGGACCAGCCCGCGACGATCAGCTTGGGCCGGTGCTCGAGGGCGAGGCGCTCGACCTCGGCCATGTCGATCAGGAAGTCCTCGCGGCTGACCTCGTACGGCACGACCTGGTAGAGGCGGCCGGAGAAGTTGATCTTCATGCCGTGGGTGAGGTGGCCGCCATGGGCCAGCGAGAGGCCGAGGATGGTGTCGCCCGGCTCGAGCAGCGCGAACATCGCCGCGGCGTTGGCCTGGGCGCCGGAGTGCGGCTGCACGTTGGCGTACTCCGCGGAGAAGAGCGCCTTGAGACGGTCGATGGCGAGCTGCTCGATGACGTCGACGTGCTCGCAGCCGCCGTAGTAGCGACGGCCGGGGTAGCCCTCGGCGTACTTGTTGGTGAGAACCGAACCCTGGGCCTCCATGACGGCGGCGGGGGCGAAGTTCTCCGAGGCGATCATCTCCAGCGTCGTCTGCTGGCGGCTCAGCTCGGCGTCGATCTGCTCGCGGACCTCCGGATCGAGGTCCGCAAGCGAGGCAGTCAAGACGTCAACCACGGTGAGCTCCCAAACTTTTGAAGTACGATTGATATATCAGTTCCGGGTCACCAGTATGCTTGGTGGCGAAGACACCTGTCAACGGCCCAGATCAGACGGTTCGATCAAAGAAAGTGGTGACATGGAATGACCGACGTTCAGGCGCCCGTCCGGCCGGCGGTCGGCGCGCCGCCGACCTCACTGGCGTACGCCGCCTACGAGCGCATCCGGGACCGGCTGATCATGCTCGACATCAGGCCGGGCGAGCCGATCAACGACGGCCGGCTCGCCGACTCCCTCGGTTTCGGCCGCACGCCGGTACGCGAGGCGCTCAAGCGTCTGGAGACCGACCATCTGGTCGTCTCCTATCCGCGCCGAGGCACGTTCGCGACGCCGGTCGACGTCACCGAGCTGGGCGCGATCTCCGACCTGCGCCAGCAGCTCGAGCCCTTCGCGGCCCACCGGGCGGCAACGGCGGCGACCGAGCCGATGCGGGCCGAGCTGCGCGCCATGGCCGCGCGGGTGCGCGGCGTGGGCGCGTCGGGCGACGACCGGCCCACGCTGATGCGGCTCGACCTGTCGGTGCACCGGATGATCTACCGGGCCACGGGCAACAAGCACCTCGAGGACGTCCTGGTCCGCTACGACAACCTGGCCACGCGGATCTGGTGCCTGGTCGTCGACAAGCTCCCCGAGCTGGCGTCCCACATCGCCGAGCACGCCCAGCTCCTGGACGCCATCGCCGACGGCGACGCCGAGCGCGCCGAGCGGCTCACCCGCGAGCACGTCGACAGCTTCGCGACCGAGATCCGTCGCGTTCTCTGACAGCTTTCTCGCGAGACGCACGATCGGGCGCCGGCCATACGACCGACGCCCGATCCGGACCCCCACAGGTCAGCCGCGCAGGCGGCTCATCTCCGGGTCGAAGAGCGGCTCCGGGGTGACGGTCGCCGGGATCCGCTGACCGAAGTACTCGATCTCGACCTGATCCCCCTCACCGATCTCCGCCGGAAGGTAGGCGTAGGCGATCGGCTTGCCGATCGTGAAACCGTACGCCGCGCTGGTGACGTACCCGACCGCGGTCTCCCCCGACAGCACGGGCTCCTTGCCGAGCACCATGGACTTGCCGTCGTCGATGGTGAGACAACGGAGGCGACGGGACGAGGTCTCGACCGAGCGGCCCTCGAGCGCGGCCTTGCCGACGAAGTCCTCCTTCGCCGTCTTCACCGCGAAGCCGACGCCCGCCTCGTACGGGTCGTGCTCCGTGGTCATGTCGGCACCCCAGGACCGGTAGCCCTTCTCCAGCCGGAGCGCGCCGAACGCGGCCCGGCCGGCGGCGATGACGCCGTGCTCCTGGCCGGCCTCCCACAGCACGTCCCACAGCTTCTGGCCGTTCTCCGCGGAGGCGTAGATCTCCCAGCCGAGCTCGCCGACGTACGACAGCCGCAGAGCCGTGACGGGGATGCCGCCGATCGTGGCCCGCTTGCCGCGGAAGTACTTCAGACCGTCGTTGGTGAAGTCGTCGGCGCTGACCTTGGCGATCAGGTCCCGGGCCAGCGGACCCCACAGGCCGATGCAGCACGTGCCGCCGGTGGTGTCGCGGATCTCCGCGGTGAGGGCGGGGTTCTCAGCCCGCAGCTTGCGGGCCTCCCGGCGCAGGTACGCCAGGTCGACCGGGCCGTTGGCACCGACCTGGTAGAGCTCGTCCTCGAGGCGGGCGACGGTGATGTCGCTCTTGATCCCGCCCTGCTCGTCGAGGAACAGGGTGTAGGTCACCGCACCCGGCTTCTTGCTCACGTCACCGGTGGTGAGACGCTGCAGCAGCGTCTCGGCACCAGGGCCGGAGACCTCGAGGCGGCGCAGCGGCGTCATGTCGTACATGGCGACCGCGGTGCGCGTCTTCCACGCCTCGGCGGCCGCGATCGGCGAGTAGTAGCGGGCCGACCAGTCGTCGCGCGTCGGCGACTTCCACTCCTCCGGCAGCTCGTCGAGGAGGGATGCGTTGGCCTCGTACCAGTGCGGCCGCTCCCAGGTCCCGGCCTCGAGGAAGAACGCGCCGAGCTCGACCTGGCGGGCATGGAACGGGCTGACCCGGATGTTGCGCGGCGACTCCTTGGGCTGCAGCGGGTGCAGGATGTCGTAGATCTCGACGAAGTTCTGCTGCGAGGTCTCGCTGACGTACGCCGGGGCCAGCTGCGTCTCCTCGAACCGGTTGAGCTCGCAGTCGGCGAGGTCGTACTGCGACCGGCCGGTGGTCAGGACCTCGGCCACCGCCCGGGCGACGCCGGCGGAGTGGGTGACCCAGACGGCCTCGGCCACCCAGAAGCCGTCGAGGTCGCGGGACTCGCCGACGAGCGAGCCGCCGTCGGGCGTGAACGAGAAGATGCCGTTGAACGACGACTCCGCGATCTCCGCTTCCTGCAGGCACGGGAGCAGCTTGCGGCACTCGTCCCAGGGGCCTTCGAAGTCCTCGGGCGTGAAGTCGAGGCGCGACGGCATGTTCTCGTCGTCGACGTGCTCCGGGGTCGGGCCGAGGTCGGCGGCGACGTACGGCATCGGCTTGTGGGCGTAGGAGCCGATGCCGTAGACCTCGCCCCACTCGCGGAAGTAGAGGTCCTGGTCCTGGTGGCGCAGGATCGGCAGGGTCGCGCCGTCGGCGAGCTCGTGCTTGCCGGCGAGGGCCGGGACCGGGGTGGTCTTGACGAACTGGTGGGCCAGCGGGAGGAGCGGTACGTCGGTGCCCGCCATCTTCCCCACCTCGACGCCCCAGAAGCCGGCGCAGGAGACGACGATGTCCGCCTCGACCACACCGTTGGTGGTCTCCACGCCGGTGACGTGGCCGTTCTCCTGGAGGACTCCGGTCACCGCTGTGTGCTCGAGGTAGGTGACCCCGGCCGCCTGCGTACGCTCGATGAGCAGGTCGACGGCACGCGCCGCCCGGGCGAGGCCGTCGGTGGGGATGTGCAGGCCGGCGAGGACCTGCGACTCGTCGATGTGCGGGTAGAGGTCCTTGCACTCGGCCGGGCCGATGACCCGGGCGTCGATCCCCCACGACTTCGCGTAGCCGAGCTTGCGGTAGAGCTCCGCGACGCGGGCCTCGGTGGTCGCGACCTCGAGGCCACCGACCTGGTTGAAGCAGTTCAGGCCGTCCTTCTCCAGGCCCATGAACTTCTCGACGGTGTACTTGGCGAACAGGGTCATCGTCTTCGACGGGTTGATCTGGAAGACGAGACCGGGCGCGTGGGAGGTCGAGCCGCCGGGCAGGCTGAGCGGGCCCTGCTCGATGACCGTGATGTCGGACCACCCGCGGGACACGAGTTCGTCCGCGAGGTTCGTGCCGACGATGCCGGCGCCGATGATGACTGTGCGGGGCGAGGCGGTGCTGCGGGACGATGGCATGAGCTTCTCCGTGAGATTTCGGGTGGTTCGGGGTGGGTGGTCAGCGGAACACGACGGTGCTGGAGCCGTGCATGAGGACGCGGTGCTCGCAGTGCCAGCGGACGGCACGCGAGAGCGCGAGGCACTCGGCGTCCTGGCCCACGTTGGCCAGAGCCTGCGGGGTGTAGGTGTGGTCGACCCGGTTGACCTCCTGCTCGATGATGGGCCCCTCATCGAGGTCTGCGGTGACGTAGTGGGCGGTGGCACCGACGAGCTTCACGCCGCGCTCGTGCGCCTGGTGGTAGGGCTTCGCCCCCTTGAAGCCGGGCAGGAACGAGTGATGGATGTTGATCGCACGCCCCTCGAGCTGATGGCACAGGCCGTCGGAGAGGATCTGCATGTAGCGCGCGAGCACGACCAGGTCGATCTCGTACTCGTCGACCAGGTCGAGCATGCGCTGCTCGGCCTGCGGCTTCGTCTCCGCCGTGATCGGGATGTGCACGAAGTCCAGCCCAGCCGCCTCCGCCATCGGGCGGAGGTCCTCGTGGTTGGAGGCGACGACCGCGATCTCGCCGCCCAGGGTGCCGCCGCGCCACCGGAAGATGAGGTCGTTGAGGCAGTGGCCGAACTTGGAGACCATCACCAGCAGCCGCGGCTTGCGCTCGTCGTGGAAGGTGAACGACATGTCGAACCGATCCGCGATCGGCCCGAACGCGGCGGTGAGCTCGTCCACGTCGGCTCCGTCAGCAGCGGCGAACTCGGTCCGGAGGAAGAACAGCTGCCCCATCCGGTCGTCGTGCTGCTGGTGCTCGAGGATGTCGAAGCCGCGGTCGTACAGGAAGCTGGTGACCGCCTGCATGATCCCCGGGCGCTCCGGACACGAGAGCGTGAGCACGTTGGTCGTCGCCGTCGGGGCGGTCGCCACGGACGCAACAGCGGTCGAGCTGGGAGGACTGATGGTCATGCTGGGCTCCTGATCGCGGTAATGATACACAACTCATATATCAGAATGATCGTAGAACGGCTCTCAGAGCGCCGTCAAGGGTTTCCCGTACGTCACGAACGGACTGCCACGACACCACGACGAGGCGGGCCCAAGGGACATGCCCTTGGACCCGCCCGATGGAGTCACCTCAGAGTTGGCCGATCACCGCCTGAGCGTCCCGCTGCAGCGCGGCACGAGCGTCGGCGTCGGCGACATTGAGTGCGCTGGCCGCCAGGTCGGCGTACTCCCGCAGCAGCGACCGCGCGGAGGCGTACCGTCCCGCAGCGACGTGCTTGGCGGCCTGGCTGAGCCGCTTCTCGAGGACGCTCTCCCCGGCAGGGGTGATCTCGCCGGAGCGGGCGAGCCGCTCGGTCAGGGCGGTGAGCTCGGTCAGCGAGGTGGTGGTCGTGAACGTCACCGTTCTCGTCGTCGCGTGTCCCGCCGTGTCGGTCGCGGTGACCTTGAGGGTGTGCGACCCGAGCGAGAGCCGCCACAGGGGAAGCGTCTCGCCGGTGACCGCGGCACCGTCCAGGGTCGCGGTCAGGGACCCGACACCCGAGGTGGCGTCGGTGGCCGACCAGGAGGCATCCCCGGCGTTGCCGACGGTGGCGCCGTCGGGGACACCGTCGACCGCGACCTGCGGAGCGGTCTTGTCGATCCGCACCACGACCTTTCCGACCTCGGAGACGTTGCCGCCGCTGTCGGTGGCGCGGTAGTGAACGGTCGTGACACCTTCCGCGGACACCGTGAGCGGGTTGTTGGCGTTCTCCCAGGTCTGACCGCCGTTGGTCGAGCGCTGCCGGGAGGCGACGGTGCCGTTGTCGGTCGCGGCGACCGCCACCGACACGTTCCCCGTCCACCAGCCGTTCTTCCCGGTCGGCTGTGCCGGGTCGAGCGTCGTGGACACCGCGGGAGGCGTGACGTCGGCGAAGCCGTCGCCGACGAACCTGATCCGGTCCAGGGTGACCCCACCGGTGGAGGTCACGAACAGCTCGCCGCTGCCCGACGGCGCTCCGGCCAGGTCGGACGTGGTCTCGGACCAGTCCTCGCTGGCCACGTCGAACGAGGCGAACGGCGTCGCGTCGGCCGACCCCCAGCGCAACGCCACGGTGCCGGTCCCGCTGGCCCGCAGCTTCGCCGAGGTGATGCCGGCGAGGTTGACGGGCTTCCAGGAGAGCCAGTCGCCCGCATCGAGCGAGGTGACCTTACGCAGGCCGCTCGCCGTCTCGTCCGGTGCGATCGCGACGCCCTCGGAGGCGTCTGCCCACTCGGCTTCCTGCGACTTCGGGTTGAGGATCATCGAGACCTCGGACCGGGCCGCGGGCACACCGTTGGCGCCGTTGTCGGTGTAGCCGATGACGACGACTCCGTAGATGTTCTCCGTCTCGCCGTGCTCGGTGGCGTCGGCGGGCGTCGGGATCGCGAACCGGCAGCCGGTCCCCTGACTGAGCGGGTGGGCGTGGACGTCGTGCCCGAGGCCGAACGTCCAGGTCACCCGCGAGCACACCGTCGCGCTCCCGTCCTCGGGGTCGTCGGTCGACACCTGGAACGGCACCGCCTGACCCCAGTCGAAGAAGCCTCCCTCGGCCGGTGTGGCCACCTCGATCGTCGGCGCGACGTTGCCCACGCTGATCGAGGTCGACGTGATGCCGCGACGTCCTTCGGCGTCGGTGACCCGGAGCCGGGCGGTGTAGCGGCCGAGCTTGTCGTAGGTGTGCGACGTGGTCGCTCCGGTGGCGTCGAAGGTGCCGTCGCCGTCGAGGTCCCAGTCGTAGGTGAGCGCGCCACCCTCTGGGTCGACCGAGCCCGAGCCGTCGAACTCGACGGTCAGCGGTGCCGAGCTGCTGGAGATGGGGTCGGCGACGATGTCCGCGCGCGGCGCCTTGTTACCGACGCTGTAGTCGATGCGGTAGAGGCCGGCATCCGGGTTGGCGCGGAAGAAGCCGTCTCCGTAGTCCAGGACGTAGAGCGACCCGTCCGGTCCGAACTCGATGTCGATCGGGCTGTCGGTGATCGGCTGCCGGTTCGTCTCGAGATCGATGTTGGGCAGGAAGTGCTCGATGTGCGAGACCGGGCCGCTGGGCCAGTCGACGGTGAACGCGGCGAGGTAGTCCTGGGAGAACTCGGCGAAGAACGCCTTGCCGTCCCAGTACTCGGGGAACTTCGTCGGCGAGGGGTTGTCGGCGTCGTAGTGGTACACCGGCCCGCCCATGGGCCCCTGGCCACCAGCCGGACCGAAGTCGGTCAGCTCCGGCCACGGCTGATGGGTGTTGTTGTCGCCGTAGTAGAGGGTCGAAGCCGTGGCCGGCGGAACGGTCGAGAGTCCGGTGTTCCACCGCGAGTTGTTCTCCGCCCCGGCGGCGCAGTCGAAGAACTCCCGCGGCGTCGCGGTCTCGAAGTTCCACTCGTTGTAGTTGAAGTTGTCGCCGGTGCAGTACGGCCAGCCGCCGTTGATCGGCTCGTCGATTGCGGTCGTCTGCCACTCGACGTACCCCATCGGGCCACGATCCGGGTTCGGCGCACCGGCGTCCGGGCCGTAGTCGCCCCAGCTCACCGAGTTCGTCGCGGGGTCGACATCCATCCGGAACGGGTTGCGCAGACCCATCGCGAAGATCTCCGGTCGCGTCCCTTCCGTGCCGGGGGCGAAGAGGTTGCCCTCGGGGATGGTGTACGAGCCGTCCTCCTGCACCGCGACCCGCAGGATCTTGCCGCGCAGGTCGTTCGTGTTGCCCGCACCGCGGCGGGCGTCGAACCCGGGGTTGAACCCGGGGGCGTCGTTGTTGGGCGCGTACCCGTTCGCACCCGGGGTTCCGGCCGGGGTGTTGTCACCCGTGGCCAGGTAGAGGTTTCCCTGGTCGTCGAAGTCCACGTCGCCGGCGACGTGGCAGCACTGGCCGCGCTGCACCTCGACCTTGAGGATCACCTGCTCGGTCGCGAGATCGAGCTTGTCGGCGGACTCGTCCCACTTCACACGGGTGAGCTGGTTGTAACCCTTCCACTGGTCCCAGTAGGCCTCGGTCTGACCGGCGGGCAGCGTGTTGGGCGCCGAGCCGGACGGCGTGGTCGTCGGGTACGGGCCGGTCATGGTGCGCGGCGCGTAGTAGAGGTAGACCCAGCCCGACTCCTCGAAGTCGGGGGCGAGGGTGATCGTCTGCAGGCCGTCCTCGGAGTTGTTGTACGTCGAGATCGTGTTGACCACTCGAGTCGTACCGGCGTCGGGGTCGACGAGCCGGATGTCACCGTTGCGCGCGGTGGTGAGCACGCGCCGGTCCGGCAAGACGGCCATGTCGATCGGCTCACCGGTGTCCTTGGTGAGCGTGACCTTCTCGTAGTTGGACCAGTCCAGGGCGAGCTCGCCCCCGGGCTCGGTGCCGTGGTCGACACCGTCGTGGGCGGCGGCGGGCGTCGCGAGTGCGAGCCCGGAGGTGAGAGCGAGCGCAAACCCGGAGGTCACCGCGAGGAGTGATCGCCGGGCACGACGGCGGGGTACCCCACCGAATGAGCTGTGTTTGGGCATGACGGTTCCTTGGAGAACGAGGGCGGGTGAAGCCGAAGAGGGCGTCCGAGCACGCCGGTGGCCGGAGCGCGACCTGATCAGGGCGCGCTCCGGCTGTTCGCGAAGGGAAAGAAGCGACCGGTCAGCCGCGGAGCTCGTCCATGTTCTGGTAGCTCAGCTTGGCCAGGGCCAAGGACTGGCCCGGGTTCAGCGCACCGCCGGGCGCGGTGTCCTGCTCCCACATCGGGTTGTGGTAGCCCCGTGCCGGCATGTCCCCGAAGAAGGCCTGGTAGTCGATGTCGCCCTCCCCGAACGGCGCCATCACGTAGCCGTTGGCCTGCGTCGCGTCCCTCTTGCCGTCCTTGGCGTGGAACAGCGGGAAGCGCATCGGCGCTGACTTGACGACCTCGAGCGGGTCGAAGCGGTCCTCGACGAGGCTGCCGTCGGGGGCGGTGTAGGTGTGGTGCTTGTGCTGGGCGACGTGCGCCCAGTAGATGTCCATCTCCAGCGACACGTAGCGCGGGTCGGTGTTCGCCAGGAACCACTCCAGCCGGCGCACCCCGGACGACCGCGTCGGGCGGCCCAGGGCGTCGGTCGGACCACTGTCCAGGAGGAAGCTGTAGGCGATGTCGTGGTTGTGCGTGTAGAGCTTGAGTCCGTGACCCGCGGCGCGCTCGCCGAGGATGTTCCAGCGATCGGCCGCGGCCTGCCAGTCGGCCAGGTAGGCCGACCCGGTGGGGTCGCTTCCGGTCCCGATGTGCCTCATCCCCAGGATGTTCGCGACCTCGCACGCCGCGTCGAAGGCGGCCAGTGAAGCATCGGTGATCGTGGAGGGAACCGACCCGTGGTTCCCCTCGGCCTCGAGACCGTTGTCGTCGAGCCACATCCGCAGCAGGCGTGCGCCCTCGACGTTGTTGACGTTGCCGCCGGGCGCGTTGGCGCTCTGGTTGTAGCCGGCGAACTCGATCTGCCGGTAACCGATCTTCGACAGCTCCTCGAACACCGCCTTGAACCCCGAGGCGTACGGGCTGGTGGCCGGGTCGCGGCTGATCGCGTCGCGCACCGTGTAGAGGATGATGCCGCGCCGCGGCCGGGGGATCAGCAGCGCGTCAGCGGCAGCGGATCCAGCGAGAGGGACACCGCCGAGGGCGATTCCCGCCGCGGCCATGCCTGTCGTTGCCGCCAGCAGCTGCCGACGGTTGAGCCCGAGCTTGCGTGCGATAGCCGGAACCTCGTGGTTCTCGGCAGGGGTGGGACGGTTGCGCATCAATGCTCCTTCGGGAGGGTGAAGCCACAAGTGAGCCGCAACTGTGACCTGTGTCACGTTGTGCGATCGTCAACCTACGGTTCCAGCCAAGCCTCCGTCAATAGTCATGATGGAACTCTCGAAAGTTCGAAAGTATCTTTCGAAAGTTCAGTGATCGGCCCTTGGCACCCTCGCGCAAGCACAGAAATAGCCAGAGGCCGTGCCCGATTCCTTCTTCTAGGAACCGCACACGGCCTCTGGCCTGGTGTTTCGGTGGAGGTAAGGGGACTCGAACCCCTGACCCTCTGCATGCCATGCAGATGCGCTACCAGCTGCGCCATACCCCCGTGGCGTTGTCCCGGTCGATCACCCCGGGCAACGAGAAGAACAGTAGCGGAATCCGCTCCCGATCACGAAATCGGGGCCCCCATTCCGTAGGTGGCGAGTCGCCAGGGCGCCGACGGGATGAGTCCGGGCGCAGACTCCCGGGCCACGAGCTCGATCCAGGCGCAGTTCGTGAGCGGGGCGAGCGTGGTGACCACGGACGGGTCCCACCCGAGGAAGGCGGCCAGGCCCTGGCGGATGGCTCCGCCGTGGGCGACGACCACGACCGTCTCGCCAGGCGCGACGGTCTCGGCGACGTCGTGGAGCGCAGCGCTGAAGCGCGCCGCGACCGTGGGCCAGGACTCCCCGCCGTAGGGCTCCCAGCTGGCCGGCATCTCACCGAAGCGCTCGAGGATCTGAGCCCGGTCCATGCCCTCGGCCTCGCCGGCGCAGACCTCCCGCAGCCGAGGGTCGTAGGCAGCCTCCCGGCCGGTCTCCTCCGCGACGTACGCAGCGGTCTGCCGCGCCCGCATCAGGTCGGAGGAGACGAGGCGGGTGACGGCGAAGGTCGTCGCGAGCGCATGAGCGGCGGCCTTCGCCTGCTGGTGCCCGGTCTCGGCCAGCTCGATGTCGGTCTGGCCCTGGTAGCGCCCCTCGGCGTTCCAGCCGGTGACGCCGTGACGGAGCAGGATGAGTCGTCGGATCTCGGCCGGCTCGACCACGGCCCCTCAGCCCTCCGAGACGACGTCGGCGGGCAGCGAGATCGACGGGCAGTCGCGCCAGAGCCGCTCGAGGGCGTAGAACTGGCGCTCCTCCTCGTGCTGGACGTGAACGACGATCTCGCCGTAGTCGAGGAGCACCCAGCGCCCCTCCTTGTGGCCCTCACGGCGCAGCGGCTTGGAGCCGAGGTCGCGCAGCTTCAGCTCGACCTCGTCGACGATCGACTGCACCTGGCGCTCGTTGGGAGCGGAGGCCAGCACGAAGGCGTCGGTGATGGCCAGCTGGTCGCTGACGTCGAAGGCCATGATGTGCGCGGCCTTCTTCTCCGAGGCCGCGCGGGCGGCGGTGATGGTGAGCTCGATGGCGTGCTCGGTCGCGGTCATGCGCGGTCCTTGTCTGAGGGAGTCTTGCGGTAGAGGTCGTGCTTGCCGATGTACTGCACCACGCCGTCGGGGACGAGATACCAGACCGGCTCGCCGCGATGACGTCGCTCGCGGCAGTCGGAGGAGGAGATCGCCAGTGCGGGGATCTCGAGCATGGTGATGCGGTCGGCAGGGATCTTCCCGATGACCTCGGGATCCATGTTGTATCCCGGACGCGTGCACCCCACGAACTGGGCGAGCTCGAAGAGCTCGTCGGTGTCGCGCCAGGTGAAGATCTCGGCCAGCGCGTCGGCTCCGGTGATGAAGTAGAGCTCGGAGTCGGGCAGCGCCTTGGCCAGATCGCGCAGGGTGTCGATCGTGTAGGTCTTGCCCGCCCGGTCGATGTCGACCCGGCTGACGGTGAAGCGGGGGTTGGCGGCGGTCGCGATGACCGTCATCAGATAGCGGTGCTCGGCCGGCGACACGTCCCGGTCGGCCTTCTGCCACGGGTCGCCGGTCGGCACGAAGACGACCTCGTCGAGGTCGAAGAAGGACTGCACCTCGGAGGCCGCCACCAGGTGGCCATGGTGGATGGGATCGAACGTGCCACCCATCACCCCGACGCGGCGCTTGCCGGTCAGGCCCTCCAGACCCGGCTCGGGCGCTCCCCCGCTGCCCATCTGATCAGCGCTCAGGAGTGCTCACGGCCGCCGGCGAACCAGACCAGCACCAGCAGAGCGAAGACGAGAATCGCCAGAGCGACACCACCGATGACCCACTCGACGCCGGAGGTGCCGTGCTCGGCTCCGTGCTCAGCGGCGGTGATGATGCTCGACACAACAGAGTTCGACATGGCGCACAGGTTACCTTGCCCTGTGCCTGGTCAGCGCACGTGCCCGTCCCCCGTGACCACATACTTCGTCGAGGTCATCTCGGGCAGACCCATCGGACCCCGAGCGTGCAGCTTCTGGGTGGAGATCCCGATCTCCGCGCCGAAGCCGAACTCGCCGCCGTCGGTGAACCGCGTCGAGGCGTTGACCATCACCGCCGCGGAGTCGACGGCAGCGGTGAACCGCCGGGCCGCGCCGAGGTCCTCGGTCACGATCGCCTCGGTGTGCCCGCTCGACCAGCGCCGGATGTGGGCGACGGCCGCGTCGAGGTCGGGCACCACGGCGGCGCTGATCTTCAGCGCCAGGAACTCGGCCGCATAGTCCTCGTCGGTGACCGGCTCGACCAGGTCGTAGGCCTGGAAGGCGTCGTCGCCGTGGATCTGCACGCCCCGCTCCTGCAGGGCGGGAACGACCTTGGGCAGGAACTCCTTGGCGATGTCGGCGTGCACGAGCAGCGACTCGGCGGAGTTGCACACGCTGGTGCGCTGCGTCTTGGAGTTGATGACGATCGAGAGCGCCTTGTCGAGGTCGGCGGCCTTGTCGACATAGACGTGTACGTTGCCGACCCCGGTCTCGATCACCGGCACCGTCGACTCCTCGACGACCGTGCGGATCAGACCGGCGCCACCGCGCGGGATGAGCACGTCGACCAGACCACGGGCGCGCATCAGCGCCTTGACCGAGTCGTGCCCCTCCCCCGGGACTACCTGGATCACGTCGGCCGGCAGGCCGACGGAGGCGACCGCGTCACGGAGCACCGCAGCGATCGCGTCGTTGCTGGCAGCGATGTTGGAGGAGCCGCGCAGCAGCGCCGCGTTGCCGGACTTCAGGCAGATGCCGGCCGCGTCGACGGTCACGTTGGGCCGGGCCTCGTAGATCATCCCGACGACTCCGAAGGGCACCCGCACCTGACGCAGCTCGAGACCGTTGGCCAGGGTGCTGCCGCGTACGACGTCTCCGACGGGGTCCGGGAGGGCGGCCAGCTCGCGGAGCGCGGCGGCGATGCCCTCGAGGCGCTCCGGGGTCAGGGTGAGTCGGTCGATGATGTTGGCCGGGCTGCCCGACGCCTCGGCGCGAGCAACGTCGGTCGCGTTGGCCTCCAGCACCTCGACGGCCCGCTCGAGGAGCGCGTCGGCCATCGCGTGCAGTGCCGCGTCCTTCACGCTGCGCGGCGCGACCGCGAGCTCGTAGCTCGCCTCTCGTGCCTTCGCCGCCACCTCACGAATCACTGCCTCAGCACTCATGTCAGCAGCCTATGCCGTCCGGCGTACGCAGCCACCACCCTTTCGCCGTGCGGACCGCTCGCGACAGGTCAGTCCCCGCCACCCAGGCCGAGCAGCTCACCCAGACCTCCGAGCGGGCGGGAGGGGCTCTCAGACGGCTCCGCCGAGGCCACCGGGTCGGCGCTCGCCGAGCCCGAGGGCGACGATCGCAGCTTCCGCGGCGCCTCCGCCGGGGTCGTCTCCTCGGGTCTGTGTGTCGGTCGCGTCGTCGGCGACGACTGGAGCCGGTCCTTGGTGCGAGCCGGCTCCACGGGCGAGGAGCGCACGGCGCTCTCCTCCAGCTCGGACTCGTTCATCGCCGGATAGTCCACCGGCGGCTCGTAGGACCTCCGCACGAACGTGATCCCGGATGTGGCACCGGCGAAGAGGGCTGAGAGCACCAGCGCCGTGATCCAGGGCGTCCAGCCACGCCACCAACGTCCGGCAGAGCTCCGGGCCCCGTCGAAATCGCTCACTCCCACAACCATCCCCCATGGTGCGTCGGCGCCGTGCTGCGCGCTCCGCATCCTAGCGACGATCGGCGTCCTTCGGGGCGGTGTTGACGTCACCGGATCGCGCGATATCGAGCAGGAGATCGTGCGCCCGAGCGGCCACCGGATTCTCGGTACGCCGCGCCCCGAGCTCGACCAGTGCGGCCAGGTCCGCGGAGCGGGCCAGATCGAGGGCCTCCGCGGTGCTGCCGCCACGCACCGCGACGTAGCCCTCCAGCACCCCCGAGACGTACGCCTCCACGCGATCGAACCGCAGCAGGTTGCCGAGGTCGGTGTAGGGCGAGCCGGCGTGGGCGAACTCCCAGTCGAGCACCGCGCGCACGCCCAGCGTCTCCGGGTCGACGATGAGGTTCTTGGGGTTGAGGTCGCTGTGGACCAGGCTCACCCTGACGACGGCGTCGAGCAGGTACTGGGCGTCGGCCGCCACCTCCCGCAGCCCGTCGAGGTCCTCAGGCCCCCAGGCGAGACGCTCCGCGTGCGACTCGACCCACTCGGTCAGATCGAGTGCGAACGGCTCGATCCGCAGCTCGCTGTCGGCGAAGGTGCCAGCCGTCAGGAACGGCATCCCTGCCAGCGTCGCCGCGATCTCGCCGAGGCCACGCCCGAGCCTGCTCTGCTCCTTCTCGTCCAGCTCCGGGAGCAGCAGGTCGCCACGTACGCCGTCGACGAACTCGGTCACCAAGAGTGCAGGTGTGCCCATCGCCGGGTCGGCGCGGCGTACCTCCAAGACCTCGGGAACCGGGACGAGGCCCCGCACCAGCCGGTGCAAGGCCCCGTGGATCTCCGCGGCCTGAGGGTGATGACGTGGGTCGGCGAAGACTCGCACCACCGACCTCTCGTCACCGGCCTCTGCCAGGAACGTCTCGCCGGACCAGCCGCCGTCGAGCGGCTGGAGGCCCCCACCCAGTTCACCGAAGCTCACGCGACCACGTCCGTAGCGCAGGCGCCAGGATACGGACGTGGTCCCGTGCCGTCTGGATGGTTCACTCGCTGACGCTCGCTCACCCGAGGAGGCTAGTCGGTCAGGCGCAGGGACGGGTCTTCGGCTGCAGATAGATCCGGTGGGTCGCCCTCGAGCTGTCCCACATCTTGTTGAACCGGGCGGTGTAGGTGGTGTAGTAGCTCTTCGAGGTGAACCGGAAGGTGACCTCGTCGTTGCTGAACGACGGCGGCGACCAGTTCTCCGAGCCGGTCCAGACGCTGTAGGTGCCCCTGTCGGCGAAGCGGCCGTTGACGCTCATCCACTTGTAGTGGGAGTAGCAGCGCGAGCCGTAGACGATCTCGTCGCCGCTGGTCGACGTCTTCTGGCCCCAGTCCCAGGCGGCGTCGCGCGCGGGGATGCCGACCGCCCTCAGCTTGCGGTAGACCACGTTGCTGGTGACGGAGCCGATCACCCGGACCACACAGCCGCGCTTCTTCAGCCGGACGACCTCGTCGGCGATGCGCTCGCCACGGCGGCCGTACCACGCGTACATGTGGATCCGCAGGATCGTCTTGCCCTTGCTGCCGTAGCCGCTCGGCGCACTGCAGCCGATCAGGCGAAGCCGGTCGATCACCTTGTCACCGGTGCCGCGCGCGTAGATCTCGTCGTTGGTCGTGCCCGTGTGCTGGCGCTGGAAGCCGACGGAGGTGCCGCCGCCGGACCAGGAGACGTAGCGCGGGGTGGCCTTCCGGTCGGCCTTCAGCTCGTTGAACATCCGCAGCCAGGTCTTCCACAGGCTGTCGTTGGCGTAGATGGTCTGAGCGTCGTTCCACTGCGAACCGGCCGCGCCGCCACCGAGGTTGCCGGAGCTGTTGATGATGACGTTGCGCTTGGTCCCGATCTGGGTGAACGAGTGGATCTTGATGTGCAGGTTGCCGGTGTCGTAGCCGCGGCACGCACCGGCGCAGCCGTAGATGAAGCTCGGCCGGGAGCGCCTGGTGCCGAGACGGTTGGCCAGCTTCCGCTCCCCGCTGCTCCACATCTTCCGGTTGACCAGGATCTGCACGTGCACGCCACGCTTGTGTGCGGCGATGAGGTGATCGACGGTGTCGGCGCGGTCCAGGTTGTAGGTGACGAACCGGATGTAGGAGCCCTTGGCCGCGTAGCGGATGCTGTTGTTGATCCGGTGGACGATGAAGTTGCGCTGCCCCGCGTCACCGGTCGGATTGTTGAAGAACGGCCCCGCCGGCGGCGACCAGGTCGCCGCGGTCGCCGGGGTCGAAACCACGGACATCGTCGCCACGACCAGGGCAGCCACGCAGCCAGCCACAGCCGAAGCGATCGAGATCTTCCGGGTCGTCTTCGACCTCAGCACATTCACCCACATGCGGCCGGACTATACCCAGCGACGTATGACCCGCAACGACAATTCCCAGAACAAGATGCCAAACCGAAAGAAAC
>NZ_JBHVKN010000051.1:0-27633 GCF_042798075.1 Nocardioides sp. NPDC057772 | reverse complement strand
GTGGTCGCCATCAAGAAGTCGTCGGCGCCGTCGAGGGGCGCCTCACGGTAGGTGACCGGGAGATGCACGACGGACCCGCCGGCCTCGAGGAGCACGCACTCGATCCCCACCTTCCCGGCCGGGTCATCGAACCGATAGGAGCCGATCACGCCGTTCAGCTCACCCGGACACCAGTCCTGGGCGGCGAGCCAGGCACCGAAGATCTCCTTCTTCGTCGGAGTGAGCGTGGCCTTGTGAACGATCGACATGACCGTTATCTACCAGGTCAGGACACCTTGTTGCTATCGCCTTCGCCGTTCGAGAGGGTCTCGGCCTGGGTGTCGATCTCGGCGTCCTCCTTGGCACGCGCGGCCTCGACCGCCTTCGCGGCCCGGGCCTCGACCTTCTCGGCGAAGGCCCGGCGCTGCGGGTCGAGCACGAAGAAGGAGAGCACACCGCTGATCACGAACGCCAGGATCACCGCGAAGAACAGGTTGACCTCGCCCGCGACGAGCGACCAGATGCCCGCCACGATGCCGAAGGTGGCGACCAGCGACAGCAGCCGCAGGCCGGTGTAGATCCAGAACTCTTTCATGGGATTCCCTATCGGGTGGTCTCGACGAGCTCGGCCGCCGGAGCAGCCGGCGCAGCGTACGAATGCTGTGAGGTCGAGGAGAAGTAGTTGATGCCGATGAAGTTGAACCACAGCGTGGCCAGGCCGATCAGCGCCACGATCGCGGCCTTCTTGCCCTTCCAGCCGGCGGTCGCGCGCGCGTGCAGGTAGCCCGCGTAGACGACCCAGGTGATGAACGCCCAGACCTCCTTGGGGTCCCAGTTCCAGTAGGAACCCCAGGCCTCGTGCGCCCAGATCGGACCGGAGATCAGCACCCCGAAGGTCCACACCGGGAACGCGAAGGCGTGGATCCGGTAGGAGACCCGGTCGAGCGCGTCCAGCTCGGGCACGCGCGCCAGCAGGGCCGAGTCGGGGAAGCGCGACTTGAGCAGGTACGCCGCCGCCGCGATGCCGCCGAGGGTGAAACCGCCGGTGGCGATGATGGCGGCGATGACGTGGATGACGAGCCAGTAGGAGTTGAGCGCCTCGGTCAGCGGGGCGACCGGTTCGTAGAGCCCGACGACGGCCAGCATCAGCACCACGACGGTGAACCCGAGCACCCACGGCGCCATCCAGGCCAGCTTCAGGCGCCGGTGCAGGACGACGTACGCAGCGGCCACCACGAACGAGCCCGAGATCGTGAACTCGTACATGTTGCCCCACGGCACCCGGTTGGGGTCGGCGGCCATCCCGCGGGCGACCAGCGCGACCAGGTGACAGACCACTGCGAGACCGGTCAGCAGCAGGCTGAGGCGTCCGAAGAGCGCGGCCCGCTGCTCGCGTACGGCGTCGGCGGGGTTCGGCTCGGCCTCGGTCTCGTCCGCCGGGGCGCCGGCGCCGACGAGCTCCTTGGCCGCGACCGCGGCGCGGGCGCGCGACTGCCAGGCCGACCACTCGACCAGCGCGCAGAGCAGCGCCAGGAAGTAGACGACCCCGGCGGCCGTGATGGCCTGGTTGCTGAGAACGCCCCAGGTGTGGTCAGACATCCTTATCCTCCTGTGTTCGCGCGCCTCGTAGAGCCTCGACGAGACCGGTGACAACGGCTGCGGTGTCTCCACCGCCGGAGCGGTCGAGGGCGGCGATCTCGACCAGTGTGCCCCCGTCGACGCGGCGGGCGCGAACCCACACCCGTCGCGGGCGGATGAAGAGCGAGCCGAGCAGCCCCACCAGGGCCAGCGAGACACCCAGGAGCGCCCACTCCTTGCCGGGCGACTTCGAGATCTGCACCCGGTTCCACTGCTGGACGTCGTCGAACGAGACCGATCCCAGCCCGTCGGGCAGCTCGACCGTCTCCCCCAGCCGCAGGTTGAACGCCTTCCCGGACTCGTCCGGGGACATCATGTTGGCCTTGGAGGTGTCGAGCGCGTAGACCGACTGCGGTCCGGCGTCGAGGTTGAGGTCGCCGCGGAAGCCCTGCAGCGAGAGCATCGCGTGCGAGCCGTCGCCGATGTCGCCCATCAGGTTGACCGGCTCCCCGTCGACCGTGCCCTCGAACGGGTAGAACAGCCCCTGGAAGCCGAGCTCCTCGGGCGAGGCGTACGGCGCCTTCACGACACCGAAGGAGAGCAGGTTCTGGCTCTGCGGGAGGAAGATCGTCGGGCCGGAGTAGGCCACGTTGCCCTCGCCGTCACGCACCGTGATCACCGGCGCGTAGCCGTGGGCGAGCAGGAAGACGTCGGTGCCGCCGATGGTCAGCGGGTGGTTGACCTTGAGGTCGTAGGTCTTCTCCTCGCTCCCACCCTCCGTGTAGCGGATGTTCGACTCGAACCCGCGCGCCGTCCCCGCTCCGGCCCCGGTGCTCAGCCACTCGGCGGAGAAGTCGTCGATCTTGAAGCTGAAGTCGTCGAGGTCCTCGGGGGCGAAGAGCGAGCCGGGCTTGAAATCGTCGTACTGCGAGAGCTCGTTGGCGAAGCCGTACTCCTCCCCCACCAGCACGATCACACCGCCTTTGTAGCCGAACAGGCTGCCGAACGCGAACGCCACCAGCACGATGATCAGCGACATGTGGAAGACCAGGTTGCCGGCCTCGCGCAGGTAGCCCTTCTCGGCGCTCACCGACTCGCCGTCGCCCTCCTTCCGCAGCCGATAGCCACGCAGGGTCTTGCGGGCCGCGGCGAGCACCTCCTCCGGCTCCTCGTCGGTGACGTACGTCGCGGAGTCGGGCAGCCGGGTCAGCTTGGCCGGCGTCGCCGGCGGCTGAGCGCGCATGGCCTTCGCGTAGACCAGGCAGCGCGGGATGATGCAGCCGACCAGCGAGACCATCAGCAGCAGGTAGATCGCCGCGAACCAGGGCGTCGAGTAGACGTTGAAGAGGCCGAGCTTCTCGTAGATCGGGGTCAGCGTCGTGTGTGCCTCGCGCCACTGGTCGGCCTTCAGCGAGTCGACCCCGTCCTGCGGGATCAGCGACCCCGGCACCGCCGCGAGCGCGAGCATCAGGAGCAGGATCAGCGCGGTGCGCATCGAGGTCAGCTGACGCCAGCCCCAGCGCGCCAGCTCGCGGGCGTTCAGCTCCCCTGGGCGGCGTACGTCTTCGTTCTTCTCCTGGTCGGGAGCAGAGGTGGTGCTCACAGCGCGATGCCCTCCCAACGCTGGACGAGCTGGACCTGCAGCCACTGGACGCCGTTGTCCCACCAGCCGGTGAGCATCGCGACGCCGATCAGGATCATCAGCACGCCGCCGATGATCGTGATCGCCCGGGTGTGGCGGCGGAACCAGGTCAGTGCGACGGTGGCCTTGCGCCACATCACCGCGACGAGGACGAACGGGATGCCGAGGCCCAGTGCGTAGACCGCGAGCAGCAGGCCGCCGCGGGCGGCGGTGCCCTGGTCCCAGGCAAGTCCGGCGATGACACCGAGCGTCGGGCCGGTGCACGGGGTCCAGGCCAGCCCGAACAGGAAGCCGAGCAGCGGCGCGGCGGCCAGGCCGACCGCCGGCACCTTGTGGAACTTCAGGTCGCGCTGCAGCAGCGGGATGAAGCCCATGAACGCGATCCCCATGACGATCGAGAGCACGCCGAGGACCTTGGTGCCGGTCTGCTGGAACTCGAGCAGCTTGTAGGCGATCCCGCCGACGGTGATGCCCATCAGGACGAAGACCACGGAGAACCCGGCGACGAACAGCAGGGATCCGGCGAGCATGCGGCCGCGGCGTACGTCACCGGAGGCGAGGTCGGCGCCGGACAGGCCGGTGGCGTAGGAGAGGTAGCCGGGGAGCATCGGCAGCGTGCACGGCGAGATGAACGAGAGGAACCCGGCCAGCAGCGCGATCGGGACTGCCAGCAGCAGCGACCCGCTCCCGGCGGTGCTCGCGAACCAATCCGTCACGACGACTTCCCCGCCGAAGTGATGAGCTCGTCGAGCGTACGTGCCGAGGGGATCTCGCCGCGGATCAGCGCGGCCACGCGCCCCTCGGTGTCGAGGATCGCGGTGGCCGGGATGGCGCGAGGCGCCAGCGACCCCTTCAGCGCGAGGACGGCGGCACCGTCGGGTGAGTAGACCGAGGGGTACTCGACGCCGTAGTGGCGCTCGAACGCCAGCCCCTGGGCGGCCGAGGCGTCGCGGGTGTTGAGCCCCACGAAGGCGACCTCGTCACCGAGCTCCTCATAGGCCGCCTGGAGCATCGGCATCTCCTTGCGGCACGGCGCGCAGCCGGTCCACCACACGTTGAGCACGGTGACCTTGCCGCGGGTGTCGGCGAGGTCGAACGGCTTGCCGTCGAGGGTCTCGCCGGTCAGCTCGACCGGCTCGCCGCGATCAGCGACGGGGATCTCCTGGGTGCGGCCGTCACCGGAGATGTAGCCGGCTTCGTTCGTGCCGTTCTGCCCGCAGGCAGCGAGCATCACCACCAGTGGGAGAGCGAGCAGCCAACGCATGCCCCTGAGCCTGCCTAACAAAACTGAGAGACTCTTAATCTTCCGCGTCGCCGGCCGAGAACGGCGCGTACTTGTCCTTCGCGGGCAGCATGTCGCCGGCCGGCTCACCGTAGGAGAGCGCGACGAACTCGTCGTCGACGAAGTGCAGCGAGGTGAGCGAGCACAGCGCACACTGGCGGCGGCGCGGGTCGTGCAGGAAGCTGCGACCCTCGATGTGCAGCCGGGTGGTCCAGATCGGCAGCTGGTGGGAGACGATGACCGCCTCATGGCCGCGCGCCAGGTCACGGGCGTCGTGGATCGCGGACATCATCCGCGACACGATCTCCAGGTAGGGCTCGCCCCACGACGGCTTGAACGGGTTGAGCAGCTTCGGCCAGACCTTGGGGTCCTTCAGCGGACCCATGCCGTCCTTGAAGCTCTTGCCGACGAAGAGGTTCTCCGACTCGAGCACCCGCTCGTCGAGCGAGATGTCGACACCGAGCGCCTTGGCCAGCGGTCCCGCGGTCTGCCGGGCGCGCTCGAGCGGGCTCGAGATGACGTGGGTGATGTCCTGCCCGCCGATCCGGTCGGCCACCCGCTCGGCCATCTGCAGCCCGAGCTCGGAGAGGTTGAACCCGGGACGCCGTCCGTAGAGGATGCCCTCCGGGTTGTGCACCTCGCCGTGACGCAGCAGGTGGACCGTGGTCTCGATACTCATGCCTTCACCTTTCACAACAGCCCCTTTGCAGCAGCCTCGGCGGCGTATGGAAGCGCCTCCGTGATCCGAGAGAGCGCCCGCTCGTCATGGGCAGAGGACAGGAACCAGGCCTCGTAGGCGCTCGGCGGCAGATAGACACCCTGGTCGAGCATCGCATGGAAGAAGGCCTTGTACGCCACCTCGTCGGTGGTCTTGGCCTCGTCGAAGTTACGCACCGGCTTGTCGGTGAAGAAGACCGAGAACATCGTGCCGGTGGACTGGATGACGTGCGGGAGACCGACCTTGGTGAAGCTCTCCACGACTGCCTCCTTCACCACCTCCGCGGCCTTGCCGATGTGGTCGTAGACCTCATCGGTCGCCAGCCTGAGCGTCGTCAGACCGGCGGTGGTGGCGACCGGGTTCCCGGAGAGGGTGCCGGCCTGGTAGACCGGCCCGTCGGGGCTGAGCGAGGCCATCACGTCGGCGCGGCCACCGAAGGCCGCGGCCGGAAAGCCGCCGCCCATGACCTTGCCGAAGGTGACCAGGTCAGGCGTCCAGCCCTCCTGCTTGCCGTCGATCCCCCACTGACCCTGCTTGCTGGCCCGGAACCCGGTCATCACCTCGTCGGAGATGAACAGGGCGCCGTTGTCCGTGCAGGTGGTCGCGAGGAACTCGTTGAAGCCGGGCTCCGGCGGCACGACGCCCATGTTGCCGGGCGAGGCCTCAGTGATCAGGCAGGCCACCCGCCCCTGGTAGGTCTCGAAGGCCGCGGTCACCGCGGCGCGGTCGTTGTAGGGCAGTACGACGGTGAGCTCGGTGCTGCTCTCGGGGACACCCGGCGTGCCGGGGATGGCGTGGGTGACCAGGCCGGAGCCCGCGCTCGCGAGGAGCGAGTCCACGTGGCCGTGGTAGTTGCCCGCGAACTTGAGGATCACGTCGCGGCCGGTGAAGCCGCGTGCCAGGCGGATCGCGCTCATGGTCGCCTCGGTGCCGCTGCTGACGAACCGCACCTTCTCGACCGGCGCCCGCTCGACGATCGCCTCGGCGAGCTCGACCTCCGGCGTCGTCGGGGTGCCGTAGGAGGTGCCGCGCGTGACCGCCTCCAGGACCGCCGCCTGGACCTCGGGATGGGCATGACCCAGCAGCATCGGGCCCCAGGAGCAGATCAGGTCGACGTACTCGTTCCCGTCGACGTCGGTCAGCCACGCCCCCTTCGCCTCGCGGATGAAACGCGGCGTGCCGCCGACCGCGTTGAAGGCGCGCACAGGTGAGTTCACGCCACCCGGCGTCACGGCCTTCGCCCGGGCGAAGAGCGCTTCGGATGCCGCTGCGGACAGGGGTGAGATGTCGTGAGGCACCGGCTCATTCTTCATCAACGCCACCCCACAATCCCATTCCAGACCACATCTCATCGGCACGTCGCCATGGAATCGGGTTACCGATGCGTACGAATTTCGATGTTCCGCGTCACGAACGGCCGTAACCTGCGTCTCATCGGCGTCTCGGTTACTGGAACGCAATGTGCCAGTAAAACGTGACGTGCGTAACTTTGACGTGAGACGGTTCGTTGAGATCGTTGCGATTTGGGGAGCAAGACCTGGGACCTTCGGCCCTGGGGATTGAGAGGGAGATTCGATGTCCGCTACGCGCTACAACCGCCTTCAGAAGGCGACCGCGCTCGTTCCGCTCGCGCTGCTGAGCGCGGCCTGGACGGTCAACGTCACCGGTCTGACGCAGTCGAGTGCCACCGCATCAGGGACCAGTTACGACGACGCCTTCAGCCTGCCCGACGGCACCTCGGTTCCGTCCGAGGCGATCCAGGCCCCGGCCAGCGTGTCGGCCTCGACGAACCAGGGCGACCGGTCGCTGCCTGGCACGGCCAGCGCCGCCGGCATCCCGTCCGCTGCCCTCGCCGCCTATCAGCGTGCGGCCACGGTCATCAACGCCGCCGACGCGGCCTGCAAGATCGACTGGCCGCTGATCGCCGCGATCGGCCGGGTGGAGTCCAACCACGGGCGCGCCAACGACAACCGCCTCACCGCCGAGGGCGTCTCCACGCCCGGCATCTTCGGGGTTCCCCTCAACGGCAAGGGCAACGTCTCCCAGATCAACGACACCGACGGCGGTCAGTACGACGGCGACACCACCTACGACCGCGCGATCGGCCCGATGCAGTTCATCCCGTCCACCTGGGCGATGGTCGGCGTCGACGCCGACGGTGACGGCAAGCGCAACCCCCAGGACATCAACGACGCCGCCCTCGCCTCCGCGGTCTACCTCTGCTCCGGCGACGACGACCTCTCCACCGACCAGGGCGCGCGGGCAGCGGTCTACCGCTACAACCACAGCCAGTCGTACGTCACGACCGTGCTCGGCATCGCCGAGGCCTATCGCTCCGGCGAGTTCACCTCGATCCCGAACAGCACGGTCCCGGTCGACTACGCGATCCCGCGGATGGACGCTCCGAAGCCGTCGAAGCAGAAGGACCGTGAGTTCCGGGCGGGCGGCCCGAAGGCCGGCCCGCGCGGCGGTGCCTCCCAGGCTCCGTCCGGTCCGTCCAGCGAGGCGCCGTCCGGAGAGACCCCCGGCGGCAGCACCGGTGGTGGCACCGGCGGCGGCACCGGCGGCGGTGGTGGTGGCAGCACCGGCGGGTCCACGGGGGCGGTGACCGAGCCGCTGCAGGAGACGGTCGAGACGGTCGTCGCCACCCCTTCCCAGATTCTTTCCGCCTGCCAGCGTGAGCTGGCGAAGTACCCGCTCCTGAACGCCAGCCAGTCAGGCCAGGCGTTGACCCAGTGCGTGAACGCCATGGCCGGCAAGACACTCGAGCAGGTCAACGCAACTGTCGGCAACGTGCTCACGCTGATCCTCAAGGGCATCCTCGGCAGCCTCTTCGGCGCACTCACCGGTAACTGACCCTACGAACGAGAGGCCCCGCCGGCACGGCGGGGCCTCTCGCATGTCTGTCGCGCCGGGGCCGCGTGTAACACGTCGTTCGTGGCACTATCCGGTCGTTCTCGCAGGGCGGGTAGTCCTACGAACGACGTGTTACAGCTCCGCACCGACCGACAGCAGCACGGAGCCGCAGCCACGTCGGCCTCAGGCGGCGGGCTCGTCGTCCTCGTACTCGGTGACGAAGTCGCGGCCGGCCTCGCGGACGGCGGCCAGCGACGACGCATCGGCAAGCAGGGAGCTGAGGTGGTAGTCGGCGACCGACTGGGCCAGGGCCTCAGAGCTCGCCGAGGCCTTTTCCTCGTCGCGACGGCCGTGCCACAGCCGGTGCTGGGCGCCCTCGTTGAGCGAGAGCAGCATCAGCGCGGTGGCGGCGGGATCTGTCTGTCGCAGCTCCCCGCTTTCGACACCCAGCTCGAGGAGCTGGGCGGCCGCGGCGCGCAGCTTCTCACCGTCCTCCTCGAAGCCTGCGAAGACCTGCGGCTGGGCCAGCGCGGCGACCTCGAGCTCGTAGAAGTCGAGCGGGGCGGTGCACAGCTGGCGGACGTCGGTGTAGAGGAAGGCGTAGAGCCGCGGAGCCACCGGCCCGTCCTCTTCGAGAAGCTTCTCCGCGAGCGTCAGGGACTCACGGTTCTTCTCCATCAAGGCGGAGAGGATCTCCTCCTTGGACTTGTAGTAGTAGTACATCGACGACTGGCGCAGTCCGACGCACTCGGCGATCTGACTGATCGTCGTCGCCGCGACCCCCTGAGCGGTGAAAAGCCTGGATGCCTCTTTGAGGATCTCTTCCCGCGGATTCGCCGAATCACGTCCACTGTTGCGTGGCCGACCGGTGCGCTTCGGGCTGCCCAACTCTCGATTGGTCACGGTCTCGAGTCTACTCTCCGGATATGTTCCACGTCACAGAGCTGGGCGGCTGGTGAGGCGAGTACGTCAGCCTCGCAGCCAGCCGGCCGCTTCGGTGGCCCAGTAGGTCAGAATGACGTCCGCGCCCGCCCTCTTGAAGGCGGTGAGTGTCTCCAGGATCGCCGGTTCGCGGTCGATCCAGCCGTTCGCGGCGGCGGCTTCCAACATCGCGAACTCCCCTGAGATGTTGTAGGCAGCCACCGGAACATCGACAGACTCACGCACTCGCTGCAGGACGTCGAGATACGGGAGCCCGGGCTTGACCATCACGATATCGGCGCCCTCGGCCACGTCAAGGAGCGCCTCGCGGACACCCTCCAGCGCATTGGCCGGATCCTGCTGGTAGGTGCGGCGGTCGCCCTTGAGCGCGGAGTCGACGGCCTCGCGGAAGGGGCCGTAGAAGGCGGAGGCGTACTTCGCGGAGTAAGCGAGGATCGAGACGTCGGTGTGGCCGGCGCCGTCGAGGGCGTCGCGGATCACCGCGACCTGGCCGTCCATCATCCCGGACGGGCCGACCATGTCGACGCCGGCCTCGGCGTGCGCGATCGCCATCTGGGCGTAGATCTCGAGAGTGGCGTCGTTGTCGACGGAGCCGTCTTCGGCCAGTACGCCGCAGTGACCGTGGTCGGTGAACTCGTCCAGGCACAGGTCGCTCATCACGGTGAGCGCGTCGCCGACCTCGGAAACGACGTCGGCGATGGCCAGGTTGAGGATGCCCTCGGGATCCAGTGCGCCCGAGCCGACCGCGTCCTTCGTCTCCGGCACGCCGAACAGCATGATCCCGCCGATGCCGGCCGCTGCCGCCTCGGCCGCCGCCTTGCGCAGCGACTCACGACTGTGCTGGACCACGCCCGGCATGGTCGAGACCGGGACGGGCTCGCTGATCCCTTCGCGCACGAACGCGGGCAGGACCAGGTTGGCGGGACGTACGGCCGTCTCCGCGACCATCCGGCGCATGATCGGCGTGCGGCGCAGCCGGCGGGGACGGATCACGGGCTTCTCGATGCTCATCTGCACTCCATCGCAAAAGGGTACGTTCCACGGTAGTGCAACAGCCGCGTGCACCCACACTCGGGAGCACGCGGCTGTTGCCGTCGAACGGTTGGTTCAGGAGGTGCGCGAACGGCGGCGCGAGGCGGGGCGCCGGTCGGACGGCTTGGTGACCGGCAGGCCCTGCTCGACAAGCGACGCGCGACGCGCGGCGCCGAAGGCGGCGAGTGCCTCGGTGAGCGCCTCGATCGACGGCTCCGGCGACATCACGTCGACCCGCAGGCCGTGCTCCTCGGCGGTCTTGGCGGTGGCCGGACCGATCGCCGCGATCACCGTGGAGGTGTGCGGCTTGCCCGCGATGCCGACCAGGTTGCGGACCGTGGACGAGGAGGTGAAGACCACCGCGTCGAACTTGCCCGTCTTGATCGCGTCGCGGGTCGGCGCGGGCGGCGGAGCCGCCCGGACGGTGCGGTAGGCGGTCACGTCGTCGCACTCCCAGCCCAGGTCGACCAGGCCGGCGATGAGGTTCTCCGTGGCGATGTCGGCACGCGGGAGGAAGACCCGGTTGATCGGGTCGAGGTCCTCGTCGTACTCCGGCCAGACCTCGAGGAGCCCAGCAGCCGACTGGTTGTCGGTGTGCGGCACCAGGTCGGGACGCAGACCCCAGGCCTCCAGCGCCTGCGCGGTCTTCTCGCCGACAGCGGCGATCTTCAGACCGGAGAAGGCACGGCAGTCCAGGCCGTACTCGTCGAACTTCTCGCGCACCGCGCGCACCGCGTTGATCGAGGTGAAGGCGATCCAGTTGTAGCGGCCCTCGACGAGGCCGCGCACGGCCTTGTCCATCTGCTGCGGGTTGCGCGGCGGCTCGACCGAGATCGTCGGGACCTCCTCAGGCACGGCGCCGAAGCCCTTCAGCTTCAGCGAAAGCGCCGGCGCCTGCTCCTTGGTGCGCGGCACCAGGACGCGCCAGCCGAACAACGGCTTCGTCTCGAACCACGAGAGCGTCTCACGCAAGTTGACCACCTTGCCGATCACCACGATCGCCGGCGGTGCCATCCGTGCGGCACGAGCGTCGACGGCGATGTTCTCCAGCGTCGACTCTACCGTCGCCTGCTCGGTGGTGGTGCCGACGCGGGTGATCGCGACCGGGGTCTTGGCCGGCCGGCCGGCCGCGACGAGCTCCTTGGCGATGTCGCCGATCATGCCGACACCGGAGAGGAGGACGAGCGTGCGGTTGTCGGCGTACTGGCTCCAGTCGATCTTCTCGTTGCAGGTGACGACCGCGACCTCCTGGTGGTCCTTGGTCGTCAGCGGGATGCCGGCGTAGGCCGGGACGGCCGACACCGACGAGACGCCGGGGACGATCTCGAAGCCGATGCCCGCCTTGGCGCAGGACTGCGCCTCCTCGGGGCCGGAGGCGTAGAGGAAGGGGTCGCCGGTCATCAGGCGCACGACGCGCTTGCCCAGCTTCGCCTGCTTGACGACGGCCTTGGCACGGGCGGCGTTGGCCAGGGGCTGGCCGTCCACGCCGAACCCGCCGTCGATGAACTCGGGTCCGACCGGTTCCGGGGTCTCCTCACCCTCGGCCGGGTCGACCGGCTCGGGGATGCCGAGTACGCCGCGCACCATCGATGCGTGCTCGGGGGCCTCGGTCACGACAACATCGGCCTGCTTCAACAGGTCGATCGCCCGTACCGTCAGCAGCTCAGGGTCACCGGGACCGCTGCCGACGAAGGACACCCAGCCCAGTGGGGTGGCCGAGCCGGGCTCGGCCTTCTGCTCGGTGGTCTTAGCTCGGGTCATGCGTTGTGCACCTTGTCCTGCTCGGGAGCGGCCTGGGGGGAACCGCCCGTGTCCATGACAGCCTGGCCTGGGTCCGCGGGATCGTCGGTCAGGTCTGCTGCACCCTCGGCGAGCATCTCCTCGGCGAGCCGGCGCCCGACGCCTACGGCGTCGTCGATCGGTCCCGATGCGGAGAGACGAACCGAGAGCGAGCCGTCGAGTGAGAGCGCCACTGCCCGCACCCACAGCTCTGGTCCTTCCTCACCCTCCACCACGTCGGCGAGGGTCCCGATGGGCGCGGCACAGCCACCTTCAAGGGTGGCGAGCACTGCGCGTTCCGCCTCGACAGCCGCTCGGGTGGACGCGTCGTCGAGGGAGGTCAGAATCTTGCGTACGTCGGCATCGGCGTCGCCCTCACGGCACTCGACCGCCAGGGCCCCCTGACCGGGTGCGGGCAGCACCTGGATCGGGTCGAGGACCTCGGTGACCTCGTCGAGCCGGTCGATGCGGGCAAGCCCGGCGCGGGCGAGGACGACCGCGTCGAACTCGCCGGAGCGGACCTTGCTGATGCGGGTGTCGACATTGCCGCGGATGCCGGCGAGCTCCAGGCCGAGACCGAGAGCCTTGATCTGGGCCACGCGGCGCGGCGACCCGGTGCCGACCCGCGAGCCCGGCGGGAGCTCGCCCAGGGTCAGGCCGTCGCGAGCGACGATCACGTCGCGCGGGTCCTCGCGCGGCAGGATCGCGACCAGCTCGATGCCCTCCTCGGGGTAGGTCGGCAGATCCTTGAGCGAGTGGACCGCGAGGTCGATCTCCTTGGCGTGAAGCGCGTCGCGCAGCGCACTGACGAAGACGCCGGTCGAGTTCGCGCTGGTCAGCGGGGTGTTCGACGCCTGGGTGCGGTCGCCGTCGGAGACGATCTCGACCAGCTCGACGATGTGGCCCTGGGCGCGGAGCATCTCCGCGACGAGGGTCGACTGCGTGACGGCGAGCTGGGAACGGCGGGTGCCGAGGCGGAGGGTCCTCATGAATGATCACCAAGATTCCGGTGGTCGAGCTGACCACCTGACGAAGGCACGTCGGCCCGGGTGACGGCCGAGACGGCGTTCTGGTCGAGCGCGAAGAGCTCGGCGAGCGCGGCGGCGTAGGACACCGCGCCGGTCTCGTTCGCGAGCTCCTTGACCCGGACGGTCGGCTCGTGGAGAAGCTTGTCGGCCACGCGACGTACGGCGTGAAGCACCTCGGCGCGGGTCTCCGGGTCGAGATCGGGGAGACGACCGTCGAGCCGGGCCATCTCGGCGTCGACGACACCGGTGGCCATGCTCCGCAGCGCGACGACGGTCGGAGTGACGGCCGACTGGCGCCGGGCGCTCAGGAAGGCCGCGACCTCCTGGGTGACGATGTCGCGGACCGCGAGCACCTCCTTGCCGGCGGGCGAGGCGTGCAACTCGTCGGCGAGAGCGGCCAGGTCGATCAGGGTCACGCCCGGGAGCGAGGCCGTGTCGGGGTCGATGTCGTGAGGCAGCGCCAGGTCGATCAGGGCCACCGGGCGGTCGCTGCGGTCACCTACCATGCCGGCCGGGACCAGCACCCCGCGCGCGCCCGCGCAGGTGATGACGATGTCGGCGGCCGCGATCTCCGCGGCCAGCTCGTCGAGGGAGGCGGAGCGCGCGGCGTACTCCTTGGCGAGGCGCTCGGCGTTGGACGTGGTGCGGTTGACCACGACGACGTCGGCGGCCCCCATCCGGGAGACGGTCGCGGTGGCCAGCCCGGCCATCGCACCGGCGCCGACGACGGCGACCCGCTTGCCGCGTACGTCACCCACGGCTCGGGCCGCACGGCCCAGCGACGCGGTGACCAGCGACGGGGCGGCCCGGTCGATGTCGGTCTCCGCACGCGAGCGCTTGCCGACCCGCAGCGCCTGCTGGAACAGGCTGTTGAGCGCCGGTCCGACCGTGCCCATCTCCTGGCCGAGCTGCAGGGCGGCACGGGCCTGCCCGAGGATCTGCCCCTCACCCACGGCCATCGAGTCCAGCCCGGCGGCCACCTTGAAGAGATGGGAGACGGCACCGTCGTCGTAGTGGACGTAGAGGTGTGGCAGCATCGTCTCGAGCGTCTGGCCGGCGCCCTCGATGATGCGCCGGGAGAGCTCCTCGACCGAGCCGTGGAAGCGGTCGACCTCGGTGTAGATCTCGAGGCGGTTGCAGGTCGCGATGACCGCTGCCTCACTGACGTGCTCACAACCGGCCACGTCGGTGAGGAGCTTCTGCAGGCCGTCCGCGTCCACCGACGCCGCCTCGAGCATCGAGACAGGCGCAGAGTTATGGGAGATGCCGACAACAAGGACACTCATGCCGTGATCCCTTCCTCGGAACCATTATCTACCGCCTCGTCGGCCTCCGCAGCCTTGCGCGACTCGTGATACGCGAGGATCTGCAGCTCGATCGAGAGATCGACCTTGCGTACGTCGACGCCCGGCGGCACGTTGAGCACCGCGGGCGCGAAGTTGAGGATGCTGCTGATGCCGGCCTCGACCATCGCGTCGGCGACGTCCTGGGCGGCGGTCGCCGGCACCGAGATGACGCCGATCGAGACCTGCTCGGCAGCGACGATCTCGGCCAGGTCGGCGAACGGCCGGACCTCGAGCCCGGCGACCGTCCGGCCCTGCATCTGCTCGGCGGCATCCAGGAGCGCCACCGTGCGGAAGCCGCGGCTGCTGAAGCCGGAGAAGTTGGCCAGCGCCTGACCGAGGTTTCCGATACCGACGATGATGACCGGCCAGTCGTGGGTGACGCCGATCTCACGGGCGATCTGGTAGCTCAGGTAGTCGACGTCGTAGCCGACGCCGCGGGTGCCGTAGGACCCCAGGTAGGAAAGGTCCTTGCGAAGCTTGGCCGAGTTGACCCCGGCGGCCGTGGCGAGCTCCTCGGAGGAGCAGGAGGCGATGTTGCGCTCGGCGAGCGAGGTCAGCGCCCGGAGGTAGACCGGGAGCCGGGCGACTGTCGCCTCGGGGATCTCCCGGTGGGGGTCGTGGGCACCGCTGCCCTCGCCCGTATTCGTACTCCGTGCCGTCACGCTCTGCTCTTTCAATGCCGGCGCCACAGACGGGGGCTTTTTAGCCCGGGATCGCCCTGCGGCTCAGCCACCATACGGACTTTGTGACCGCGAGAACAAACTCGCAGAGCGTCGGCTAGCACACGTGCTTGCGGAGTTGTCAGAGGGGGGTTGTTCAGGGTATTAGGCCGATCGACAGTTATTCTGGGGAGCGCGCCAGCGCTGACCTCAGCCGCTCTTCCGAGACACGCCAGAAGTCGTGCTGCTTCCCGTCGACGTACGTCACCGGCACCTCGTTCGTGAAGCGCTCGCGCAGCTCGTCGTCGGTGTCGATGTCGATCTCGGTGTAGTCGTCCCCGACCACCTTCTCGACGACCAGCCTCGCCTCGTCGCAGAGGTGGCAGCCCTGACGGGAGTAGAAGGTCACACGCGGTTCCATCCGACCATCTTCGCACTCGGCTCGGCACCCGGGTGCCGCTGAGGCGTCCGGAGCACTACTGTTGGCGCAATGAGCAGCGCCAGCGACCGCCGCCGTGCCGAGCTGCGGCGAAAAGACCTCAAACGCCGCTCGGCCCTCGCTGGCGAGGCATCGGCCGCAGCCGCGGAGATCGAGGCCTGGCTCTACCCGGCGAGCGGCGACCCGACGGCGGCCGCCTTCTTCGACGTGGACAACACGATCATGCAGGGCGCGACGATCTTCCATCTGGCCCGCGGCCTGCATCGGCGCAAGTTCTTCCGTACGCGGGACATCGCCTCGGCTGCGTACAAACAGGCGTACTTCCGGGTCGCCGGGGTCGAGGACCCGGGTCACATGGAGTCGGCGCGGTCGTCGGCGCTCTCGTTCATCCGCGGCCATCGCGCCGAGGAGGTCGAGAGCCTGATGGAGGAGATCTTCGACGAGGGCATGGCCCACCGGATCTGGCCCGGCACCCGGGCGCTCGCGCAGACCCACATCGACCAGGGACAGCGGGTGTGGCTGGTGACCGCCGCACCCGTCGAGGCGGCCAGGGTCATCGCCCGGCGCCTCGGGCTCACCGGCGCCCTGGGCACGGTGGCGGCCACCGAGGACGGTGTCTACACCGGCGAGCTGGTCGGCGAGATGCTCCACGGGCCTGCCAAGGCGGAGGCCGTCAAGGCGATCGCGGCTCGCGAGAACCTCGATCTGTCTCGTTGTGCGGCCTACTCCGACTCCTACAACGATCTTCCGATGCTCTCGCTGGTCGGACACCCGTGCGCCATCAACCCGGACGCGCGCCTGCGCGCCCACGCGCGCCAGAAGGGCTGGCCGATCCGTGACTACCGCACCGGACGCAAGGCCGCCCGCGCCGGCATCGTGACCGCGGCTCTGGGCGGGGCCGCCACGGGGGCGATCGCGGTGGCGATCGCACTCCGTGGCAGAAAGCAGTGATTTCCGCTGGCGACGACCGGCAACGGAGTGCTTTCGACAAGCCGGCCGTTGCCGCGGACGGTGGAGGGGTCAGGCCTTGTCGAGCCGGCTGGTGAGCGGAAGCAGCACCAGCGGGATCACGACAGCCGCCGTGAGCGCTGCCAGCAACGGCACGCGTTGACCGGGAGCGACATGGTGCAGCAGCTGTACGTGGATCATCAGATGCGGTGCGGCGAACACCAGATACACCGCGAGCGCCGTACGAGCCATACTCCGCCGTACGACGAAGAAGCTCACGCCCAGCAACACCGACGTTGCCAGGCTCATCGCGCCGTAGTCCATCATCAGATGCGCGTTGTACGGCATGCGCATCCCCACCCATGGAATGGCGAAGAACGAGCGGGGCATCAACAACGCCCAAGCTCCCACGGCGAGCTGCGTCACGGCGAGGAAGGCGAGGCCCGCCCGCAGCCAGGTGCGGGCACTCATGAGGCGAGGAACTGCTCGAAGGTGATGCGCCCGTCGGCATGCTCAGGGACCAGATGTCCCCCTTCGCGGTAGCCGCGGATACCGGCCCCCGGCATCGGCACCGACACCACCGGCTGGCGACCGGAACGCGAGCGGACGTAGGCACGGGCCAGATCGGCAGCGGGGCGCACCTCAGGCCCGCCCATGTCCGGCGCCCGGCCCACGGGTGGCGCGCCGACCAGCACGGCCAGACGAGCGGCCACCTCACCGGCGTCGACGGGCTGGAAGCTGACCCCGCTGGGCATCACGATCATCGGTAGCCAGCGCTGGCTCGTGCACATCCAGACGATCAGCTCGTGGAACTGGGTCGTACGCTGGATCGTCCACGGCAGGGAAGAGCGTTCCACGAGCCGTTCGCAGGCCAGCTTCGCCCGGTAGTAAGCCATGTCCACCCGGCCGACACCGACGATTGACACGTAGATCAGATGGGGGCGCCCTGCCTGCGTCGCCGTCTGGATGAGGTTCGAGGTGCCGGCGATGTCCGCACGGCCGTTACCGGTCGCGCAGTGGACAATCACACCGACGCCGTCGACCGCCTCCGCCAGGCCCTCACCGGTGAGCAGGTCACCGCGCCACGTCAGCTCATCCGATCGTGGCTTGCGGCTCAGCACGCGCACGGTATGACCGTCCGACAGAAGCTGCGGCACGAGGGCACGGCCGAGTCGCCCGGTGCCGCCCGTCACCAGAATCTGGTTCGTCATGGGTGGGATCCTCCGTGGAGAGCGCGATACCGGTGTTCCGGGTCGCGCGGCTGTCAGGTCACCGCCTCACGCCGGGTCCAGGCCTGGGGCGGTCGCCCGTAAAGAACCGGATAGGGCTCCGGGATGTGACAGCCGGAGCTTTTCGGGGTTGGCGACGATGCGAATCCCACTGATCCGGCCATTCGACGTCTCCGCCACCAGCACACCGACCAGATCCTCGCCGGCCCAGGCCAGCAGCCCCAGTGCGCCGTTCACCTCCGCAGTCGCCAACCTCACCTCCTCACCAGCGATGCTCAACGACCCCACGAGGTAGCGCGCCACCCGTGAGGCGCCGGAGATGGGCCGCCGGGCGGCGCCGACCCTCCCGCCACCGTCCACCCATACGGTCACGTCCTCGGCCAGGACCTTCTCCAGCCCCGGCAGGTCACCCTGCTTCGCGGCTGCCAGGAAACTCTCCACCAGGTCGCGGTGATGGGATCGGTCCCCCCGGCGGCGATCGGAGCGGCCACGCGCGTCGGCCAAGCGCCGGCGAGCTCGGGAGTAAAGCTGCCGGGAGTTCGCCTCGGAGGAGTCAATGATCTCGGCCACCTCTCGATGGCTGTAGGCGAAGGCCTCGCGCAGCACGAACACTGCACGCTCCACTGGATTGAGCCTTTCCAGCAGCACCAGGAAGGCCAGCGAGACGAACTCCCGCTGCTCGGCGCTGTCCAGCGGACCCAGAGTGCCGCCCGCGGTCAGCACCGGCTCCGGCAGCCAGGACCCGACGTACGTTTCCCGGCGGGCACGCGCGGACGTCAACCGGTTGACACACAGGTTGGTGGCGACCTTGGCAAGCCACGCCCACGGCGACTCGACAGTGCTCGCCTGATGCCAACGCAGGAAGGTGTCTTGGACGACGTCCTCGGCCTCCTCCGCCGAACCCAGCATCCGATAGGCCAATCCGAACAGCCGCGAGCGATGCCGCTCGAACTCCTCAACCGCATCAACCCTCACGCCCACAGCCTCTCAGCCTCTTGCAGAACCGTCGCGGGAGTCATGACCTTGCACTCGGTGCGATCTCCACCACACATCGTCCGCAAGGCCACCTTCGCGCTTCGGCAGGACCAACCGCTGGCGCCTTCGCGCTTCGTCGTGTCGGAAAAATGCCACCACACGCCGACACGACTTCGGCTCGGGACCTGACATCGGGATGCCCTAACCCGTAAGGTTGGGCTCGCTCAGGGGGAGTCTTCGGGAGGGACCCACATGTCGCGCCGCGCCAATGACGTCCATCGTCGCTTGGATGCCCTGCGCGCTGCGGTCGCGCTCTTGATGAACGAGGGCTACGAACCCGCCTACGCCGGCGTGGCCGGTGCGTCCGGTCCGTTCGCCGAGCCCGAGCGTCGCGGCTCGGGCGGCACCCACGACACCAAGCCCCGCTCCGACAACGAGCCCGATGACGACGCCGAGCTCGCCGCCTCCTCGGAGGAGACCGAGGCCGACCGCACCCGGCTGATCGCGCTGGTCGAGCTGGCGCGCAAGGGCGACAAGGAGGCGTTCGGCCTCCTCTACGACCACTACAACGGCGCGGTCTACCGGTTCCTCTTCTACCGCACCCGCTCCACCCAGGTCGCCGAGGACCTCACCTCGGAGACCTTCTTCCGGGCGCTGCGATCGATGACCGGCTTCCGCTGGCAGGGCAAGGACTTCGGCGCCTGGCTGATGACCATCGCCCGCAACCTCGCCACCGATCACTTCAAGGCGGGACGTACGCGCCTGGAGATGACGACCGAGGACATGGGGCTGCACGACTCCGCTGCCGACGGGCCGGAGAAGATCGTGATGGCCGGGATCACCAACGAGATGCTGCTCGGAGCTCTCTCCAAGCTCCCCGACGAGCAACGCGACTGCATCATCATGCGTTTCCTCCAAGGGCTGTCCATCGCCGAGACAGCGGCTATCCTCGGACGCAGCGACGGAGCCGTGAAACAGCTCCAGCTACGCGGGATCCGCAATCTCGCCAAGCAGATGCCTGACGGGATCCGCTGATGATTGTGTTCCGCACCACCTTGAATGCTCGACCGGTTGCCGTAACCCGCGGCCGGGGCGACTCGTTGTCCGACATGGCTGGGCCTTGTGCGCAGCTGTTTCGACGAATCCCTCACTGCCGATACCGAGTAGGAACCATCCGATGAGCCCGGCGTTCCCGGCGCGAAAGCGCGCTGACGAGTTCGACCGCATGGTCGCGGCGTACTCCGCGACCGATCGGCGTTCCTCGCAGTCTGCCGACGAGCTTCGCGATCTGGCAGCCCTCGCTTCGTCGCTCTCCACGCTCAGCGACTCCGCCGTTCCCCGTCGCGAGTTCTCCGCGTCGCTCCGTGAGCGCCTCATGGAGGCCGCCGACACCGAGCTCGTGCCGGCGCCCCGGATCGAGAAGACCGTCGAGCGCAAGCTCACCGTCGGGTCCACGCGGAAGCCGCGCCGGCAGCGCAAGCTGGCCGTCGCCTTCGCCGCGATGGCGATCGTCGGTGGCACCGCCGGTGCCGCCGCCGCGTCCCAGACTGCTCTCCCGGGTGACTCGCTCTACCCGGTCAAGCGCGCCGTCGAGAACGTGTCGGCCGGTTTCACGGTCAGCACCCAGGCCCGCGGCATCCGAATCCTCGAGGACGCCGGCACCCGCCTGCGCGAGGCCAAGTCGTTGGTCGCCGATGCGCCGATGACCGACGCCGAGCAGGTCACCTCGACGCTCGAGACCTTCTCGCGACAGGCCGCCCACGGCTCCGACCTGCTGATCAGCGACTTCGAGGAGTCTCAGGACAACGAGTCGCTCGCCCAGCTGCGTACGTTCGCGGCCGACGGCGTCGAGGAGCTGGCCGAGCTGAGCCCGCACGTGCCCGAGCAGGCCGAGCCGGCAATCTCCGACGCCGCCCAGACGCTCGTGCTGATCGACCAGGCCGCCGCCCAGCTCTGCCCGACCTGCGAGGGCGGCATCACGGAGCTGCCCGCGACGCTGGTCTCCAGCCTGACTTCCGAGATCGACGGGCTGCTTCCGGCCGACACCGTCGTCGAGGCGGAGGCGCTGCCGCCGCTCAGTCCGGACGACAACGCCCTCGACCTGCCGTCCATCGATCCCGACAAGATCGGTCCCGGCTCGGTGACCGACCCCAAGGACGAGAAGGACGACGCCCCGGAGAAGCCCAGCGAGGCTCCCTCCGAGGACGGCAGCATCTTGCCCACTCCCACGCCCTCCGACGGCGGTCCCACCCAGGAGCCCGACACCGACCCCGGCACCGTGACGGACCCCGTCACCGGCCTGGTCACCGGTGTCACCGGCTTGGTCGGCGACGTGCTCGCCGGCGCCACCGGTCTTCTCACCCCTTAGTCGCCGAGGCGTCACGCGCGCTGGTCGAGTCGGCACATGTGTGCCGTCTCGACCGGCGCTGCTGACGTCTCGGCCGACGCGGGTGACGCCTCGGCCTGGGTGGGTCAGCCGAAGACGGAGGCGCGCTCGCCCAGCAGGCGGTAGAGGGTCTGCTGGATCGTCTCGCGCACCTGGTCGGTGACGTTGAAGACCAGCATCGGGTCGTCAGCCTCCGAGGCGTCGTACGCATCGGTGCGGATCGGCTCGCCGAACTCGATGAGCCACTTCGACGGGAGCGGGATGAGACCCAGCGGCCCGAGGAGCGGGAAGAACGGCGTGATCGGCAGGTAGGGCACGCCGAGGACCTTGGCGAGGGCGGGGATGTTGCCGACGAGCGGGTAGATCTCCTCGGCGCCGACCACGGAGAGCGGGACGATCGGGACGCCGGTGCGCAGGGCCGACGACACGAAGCCACCACGGCCGAAGCGCTGCAGCTTGTAGCGCTCGCTGTAGGGCTTGCCGATGCCCTTGAAGCCTTCGGGCCAGACCCCGACCAGCTCACCGTTGCGGAGCATCCGCTCGGCGTCCTCGCTGCAGGCCAGCGTGGCGCCCGCCTTGCGGGCGATGTTGCCGACGATCGGCATCCGGAAGACCAGGTCGGCCCCGAGCGGGCGCAGGTCGCGCCCGAGGGCGTCATGGATCGAGACCATGGTCATCAGGCCGTCCATCGGAATGGTGCCGGAGTGGTTGGAGACGATCAGTGCGCCACCGTCGGTCGGGATGTTCTCGATCCCGCGCACCTCGACCCGGAACCACTTCTCCTTGATGGGCCGCAGCACGGCCAGCAGGAAACGCTGGGTGAGCTCGCGATCGAAGCCGTATTCGTCGACGGAGTATTCGCCGGAGATCCGGCGGCGCAGGAACACGATGAACCGAGCGAGCTGCTCCTCCCACTCGACCCCGAAGACCTCCCTGGCGGCGCTCTCCAGAGCCGCGGCCCAGTCGGTCGCCGGGATCGCTCGGAGCGGATGGCGCTCGCGCGTGGTGGCGCCGGGGAAACCGTGGGCGGCGGACTCAGTCACCGGACGCTCCTGTCAGTCGGCTCTCCAAGGCTGCCAGCGCACGGTCGGCACGGTTGGCGGACGGCATCACGCTCTCCGCGAAGTCTACGACCGTCTCCTCGGTGGTGTAGCGAGGTTCGAAGCCCAGCAGGGTGCGCATCCGCGTGGTGTCGACGCCGCGACCGTAGGTCAGCAGCGCCCGCAGCTCTGCGGGATACTCGCCACCGCCGAACCTCGCCAGACCGAACAGCGGCTCAGGGATCGGCACCGTCATCCGCTGCAGTCGCCGGGCGACCTGGGAGTGGGTCAGCACGCCGTCGCCGGCGACGTTGAAGGTGCCGGGGACCCCGGTGCGTACGGCGTGCTCGAGGACGCCGTAGAGGTCCTGCTCGTGCAGGAACTGCAGGCGCGGATCGAAGCCGAGGACGTTCGGCACGACCGTGCGCCGGAAGTGGGACGCGATCGGGCTCACCACCCGCGGCCCGAGGACGTTGGCACAGCGGAGCACCGTGACCGCCACGTCCGGACGACGCCGGGCGAAGCCGCGTACGTAGGACTCGATGTCGGCCACGTCGCGGGCGTAGCCGGAGGACGGGGTGCGCCGCGGCTCCATCGACTCGGTGAACATCGCCGGGTCGCGGCTGCTCGCCCCGTAGACCTGGGTCGTGGACTTCACCACGACCTGGCGCAGGGACGGCGCGGTCTGGCACGCCGCGAGGAGCTGCATCGTCCCGATGACGTTGAGCTCCTTCATCGTCGAACGACCCCCGGTGTTGCCGGGGGTCGCGATGACGCTGAGGTGGACGACGGTGTCGACCTCCTCCTTGGCGATCACCTTGGCGATCACCGGGTTGCGGATGTCGGCTCGGACGAATCCGACCTTGCCGATGTCGCCGCGAGGCGGTGCGACATCGACGCCGATCACCCGCTCGACGTTGGGGTGGCAGGCGGCAGCGCGCGCAAAACGACGCCCGAGGTCACGCGAGACCCCGGTGACCAGGAGGACCCGACCGGGCCCGGTGCGTTCCGCCACCTACGCCACGTACGTCACTTGCCGAGCTTGCGGCGCTGGACGCGAGTCTTCTTGAGCAGCTTGCGGTGCTTCTTCTTCGCCATGCGCTTGCGACGCTTCTTGATGACAGAACCCACGGGGAACCCTTCACGATCGTTGCAGAGAATGCCGGCCCGGTGCCGACGCGGCCACTCACCGCAGCGCGCGGCAAACAGACCTAGGGGGTAAGACTAACCAAGCCAGCGGACGCAGAGAGAATCGGTGACCCGGTGAGACAGGTGTTGCCCCCGCGCCCCGTCTTGCTCGGGCGCGGGGTCCGACAACTAGCCCGCGTTGTAGAACGAGCTCTTGAGGTATTCGTTCGCGTCGTCCTCCCGAACCCGGAAGGAACGACCGACTCGCACCGCAGGCAGCTCGCCCGAGTGAACCAACCGGTAGACCGTCATCTTGGACACGCGCATCATCGACGCAACCTCGGCCACGGTCAGGAACTTGCTGTCAGAGATGTCTCCAGAAGGAGTAACCATCTGCTTCCACCGTTCTCTCTCGAGTGATCGCGACGCCAGTGGCTTCCCCACCACTGGTCCCAAAACGCGATCCCAAAGTGAGAATAGGGCCTGATGTGACTGATGGGGAAGGGGACACCCTTGAGAATCTCACATACCCCCGGCGTGTCGAGTTGCTTTTGGGCGCGCGGAAGTGTGGTTTCTCGACCGTGTCGAAACGTGGCAACCGGGCTACGGCATGGGGTCGAGCCCGTGCAGCGGGAACACCGCTGTGCGAGTCGCATGGACCTGCCGATCCAGCCACGTGCCGGGGTCGTATCCGCTTCCCCAGTCGCGGTAGGCCGGCTCACGCCCGTCCGTCATGCGCAACGGGGCGACCCTCCCGAGTCGCGTCTGCACGTGTTCGCGCCAACCACCTGGCACATCGAGCGTCGGCTCCAAGGGATTCCCCGAGACTAGCGCAAGAAGGTGGGTCCACGCGCGTGGCACGACGTCGACCACGGCATAACCGCCGCCGCCGAACGCCACCCATTTGCCCGCACACACCTCGTGGGCGAGCTCGTGGAGAGCGACGTACGCCGCACGCTGGCCGTCCACGCTGAGGGCAAGGTCGGCGAGCGGGTCGTCGGTGTGGGAGTCGCAGCCCTGCTGGGTCACCAGGATCTCCGGCTGGAACTCCCGGATCAGGTCCGGCACGACGGCGTGGAAGGCGCGCAGCCAGCCGTGGTCGGCTGTGCCGGGAGGCAGCGCGACGTTGACCGCGCTCCCCTCGGCGTCCGGCCCGCCGACCTCCTCGGCGAAGCCGGTGCCGGGGAAGAGCAGCTGACCGGTCTCGTGGATCGAGATCGTGAGCACCCGCGGGTCGTTCCAGAAGGCCCGCTCGACGCCGTCGCCGTGGTGCACGTCCACGTCGACGTACGCGACCTTCTTCACGCCTTGGTCGAGAAGCCACTGGATGCCGGCGGCGACGTCGTTGTAGATGCAGAAACCGGCCGCGCGGTCGCGCATCGCGTGATGGAGGCCGCCCATGATGTTGGCGCTGTGCAGGCTCTCGCCGGAGTAGACCTGGCGACAGGCCTCGATGCTCGCACCGACGATGTGGGCGCTGGCGTCGTGGATGTGCGGGAAGACCGGGTCGTCCTCGGTGCCGAGGCCGTGGGCGAGATCCGGGTCGCCGCTCCGGCCGGCCCTCATGACCGCCTCGATGTAGCTCTCGTCGTGGATGGTGAGCAGCTGCTCCGGGGTGCCCATCGGCGCCTCGACGACCTTCAGGTGGTCGAGCACCCCGAGCTCGCCGGCCAGGCGCATCGTCAGGTCCACCCGGATCGGCGCCATCGGATGAGTCGGGCCGAAGTCGTAGTCGGCCAGGCTCTCGTCGAAGACGACCGTCGAGTGCCCTTGGCAGGTCTGCGGCCATGTCGTCGGCGGAGTCGTCATGGGCGACACGGTAGCCGTGAGGTGTGAGACACTGGAGAGGTGTTCAGCATTCGTTCCACTCAGTGGTGGCCCGCCTCCTAGGCGGTCCATCCGATTGTTGAGCACTCACATCAGGCCGCCCGCGGGCGGCCTCCTTCGTTTGTGATCGTCGCTGACCCGTGGGCCTTCTTCTCACGAAAGGTTCACCATGACCAAGCGACTCTCCCTCATCACGCCCTCTGGCCGGCTCACCCTCGGCAACCTGCTCGGGGCGCTGCGGCCGATGGCCGCCACGGCCGACTCCTCGGCCTTCTACGGGCTCTCCGACCTGCACGCGCTGACGCTGCCGCACGAACCGTCGGTGCTGCGTACGCGGACGGAGGAGATGGCCCTCCTCCTGATGGCAGCCGGGCTCGAACCGGCCACGTTGTTCATCCAGTCCCACGTCCCCGCGCACCGGTCACTCGGCTACCTGCTCGAGTGCGTCGCACACACCGGCGAGCTGGGGCGGATGATCCAGTTCAAGGAGAAGTCACGCCGCGTCGGGGCGTCGGTACGCGCCTCGCTGTTCACCTATCCGGTGCTCATGGCGGCCGACATCCTGCTCTACGGCGCGTCCGAGGTGCCGGTGGGCGACGACCAGCGGCAGCACGTCGAGCTGGCCCGCGACATCGCGATCCGGTTCAACACGACGTACGGCAAGGTCTTCACGGTCCCCCAGGCGGTGCATCCTGCGGCCGGAGCCCGGATCATGGATCTGGCCGACCCGACGCGCAAGATGTCGAAGTCGGCCGGCGATGCGCACCCGGGATCGATCTTCCTGCTCGACGACGCCGATGTCGTACGCCGCAAGGTGGCTCGCGCCGTCACCGACTCGGCCGGGGACGTCTCCCGTGACCCGAAGCGGCCGGGCGTCACCAACCTGATCGACATCCTCGAGGCCTGCGGCGGGTCTGCGGCGGGGTTGTCGGGCTACGGCGCGCTGAAGGCCGCGGTCACCGACGCCGTCGTCAGCGAGCTCGAGCCGATCCAGAAGCGCTACCACGAGCTCGCCGCCGACCGGGCGTACGTGACCGAGGTGTACGCCGCGGGAGCCGCGCGGTGCCGCGAGGTGACCGCTCCGGTCCTGGCCGCGGCGGAGGCGGCTATCGGGCTGGCCTGAGGGCTGCTGACCCCGTGTAACACGCTGTTCGTAGGACTACCCGCCCGTTCAGATGGGGCGACCAGACCTACGAACGACGTGTTACACGGGGCGGCGCTCAGATCCGCACGTCCGCCAGCTCACCGACCCGCGCACCCTGCGGACGCAGGTAGACGGTGAAGGTGACCAGGGCGCAGATGGCGTAGAAGACGGTGAACGCGATGAACGCCGACTTGGTGGCGTCGAGCGGGTTGTCGACCCACGGGCTGTTGAAGGCGATCGGGATGAGGAAGCCGCCGACCGCGCCGACGGCGCCGATGATGCCGACCGCGGCGGAGGACTTCTTGGTCGCACCGGCCAGGGCGGCCTCACGCTCGGCCGTTCCCGGCGTGGTGGCCAGCTCGGCCTCGCGACGGAAGATCGCCGGGATCATCTTGTAGGTCGACCCGTTGCCGATGCCGGTCGAGGCGAAGACCAGCATGAAGAAGCCCAGGAAGACGGGGAACCACGACTGGTTCTCGCCCGCGATGGCCGGCGAGGCCTCCGGGTTCGGGGTGAGCTGCATCAGCGTCCACAGCACACCGAGCGTGAAGACGACCATGCCGGAGAAGGCGCCGAGGGTGACCTTCGCGCCACCCCAGCGGTCGGCCAGCCAGCCGCCGAACGGCCGGGTCGCGGAGCCGATCAGGGCGCCGAGGAACGCGAAGTAGGCGAAGTAGATGCCGGTGCCGAGCGGCGCTGGCTCGGGGACCCAGAAGTTGAGCTTGATCAGCAGCGGCATCGCGGCGGAGTAGCCGATGAAGGAGCCGAAGGTGCCGATGTAGAGGAACGACATGATCCAGGTCTGCTTGGACTTCACGATCGAGAGCTGTTCACGCGCGGACGACTTCGCGGAGCTGATGTTGTCCATGAAGAAGAAGGCGGCGAGGATCGCGATGACGGCGAGGGCTGCGTAGACGAACGCGGCCCGCTCCAGGTGGATGCCACCCTCGGAGGCCTTGACCAGGCCGAAGATACCGGCGCCGCCGACGATGACCGGCAGCAGGAACTGGATGAGCGCGACACCGAGGTTGCCGCCGGCCGCGTTGAGGCCGAGCGCGGCGCCCTTCTTGGCCGCGGGATAGAAGAAGTTGATGTTCGCCATCGACGAGGCGAAGTTGCCGCCGCCGAGGCCCGCGGTGGCGGCGATGAGGCAGAAGGCCCAGTAGGGGGTGGACGGCTGGGTGACGGCGTACGCGAAGCCGAGGGTCGGCACGAGCAGCAGGGCCGCGGAGATCATCGTCCAGTTGCGGCCGCCGAACTTCGGCACGGCGAGGGTGTAGGGCACCCGCAGCAGCGAACCGACCAAGTTCGGGATCGCGATCAGGAAGAAGAGCTGGCTCGGGGTGAAGTCGAAGCCCTGGGCGACCAGAAAGGCCGAGGAGACCGACCAGATCAACCAGACCGAGAAGCCGAGGTGCTCGGCGAAGATCGACCAGATCAGGTTGCGGCGAGCGGTCTTCGACCCGGTCTCCTCCCAGAAGGTGGCGTCCTCGGGACGCCAGTCGTCTATCCAGTGGCGGCGGCTCATGGTGGCTCCTCAGGTAAGGCAGTCGGCGAGATATCACCCACGATCGCCAGCCCAGGTTTCAACAGCCGCCAATCCTCGCGTGCGAGCCCGTCAACTTCCTCTCACAGCCTCACAGGACTCACAACCTCACATCGGCCCGAACGGAGGG
>NZ_JBHVKN010000050.1:0-27663 GCF_042798075.1 Nocardioides sp. NPDC057772 | reverse complement strand
GCCCACAACTACCGATTCGGCGGGGAGGGACGCGGGTCAGGCCTCGCGGACCACGTCCATGGTGCGGTCGCCGAACTTCACCTTGTCGCCATGGACGAGGGCGGCCGGCCGGCGGGCGCCGAGGGCGCGGGCGGCACCCTGGCGGATCAGGGTGGTGCCGTTGGTGGAGCCCCGGTCCATCACCACGAGGGTGCCGTCGGCGGCGACCTGGAACTGGGCGTGGGTCTTGGACAGCGACATGTCGCTCGAGGAGAGGGCCACCCGGTGGGAGACCTCCTCGCCGGGACGTGGCTCCGGGCCGCGGCCGACGATGGCGAGACCCTCGACCACGAAGCTCTGGCCGGTGTCGAAGGTGACCCGCCAGCGGGCCGTCGCCGCGGGCGGCGGGGCGGACGTGGGCGGCGCCGGAGCGGCCGGCTGCACCGCCGACGGAGCCGGCGGGGCGGGCGGGGCGGGCGGAGCCGGCGGGGCGGGCGTCGGTGGCATCGGGGCCGGGGGCGCAACCGGAGCCGGCGGCGTCTGGCGAGCGATCGGCGACCCGACCCGGGTCTGCGCGGCTTGAGCTTCGGCCGCGGCCTGGGCGGGGCTCTGGGTCGGAGCAGCCGGGGTCTGCGGGCGCTCGGCGCGCTCCGGCGTGGCCTCGGCTTGCTTGAGACGCATGGTGGTCAGGTTGACGATGCGGCGCGGCGCCGGGGCCTCTTCCTCGGCCTCGACGACGGCCGGAGGGCGTACGTCGACCACGACCGAGCCCGCGCGACGGTCGTGCCACCCCTGGCGACGGCCGCGTTCGTCCATGGCGGCGACCCAGGCGAAGGTGGCGGTGCCGATGCCGAGCGTCGGGATCGTGCAGAGACCGAGGAGGGCCTGGCGTACGAATGCCTTGCCGACGCCGATCGGGCGGCCCGCGGCTCCGGAGTCGTCGCTGACCACCCGGAGCCCAAGGGCCATCTTCCCGGGGGTCTTGCCACCGGAGCCGGTCAGGATGGTGCCGACCAGCCAGACCACCAGCACGACACCGGCGATCAGGCCGATGCCGGGCAGCTGGTTTCCGTTGCGGAAGAAGATCAGCCAGGCGACGAGGCCCGCCGCGGCGAAGATCGCCCAGGCGATCACCCGGTCGATGGCGAATGCGTAGAACCGGCGATCCGGCTCCGCGATGGCGGCCTCGGCCGCCGGGGCCTGGAGGCCGGCCACGCTCATGCCGCCGCCTCCACGGGGGACGACGGCGACATGAGCGAAAGCCGCTCGATCACGGGTTGGTCACCCGGATCGTGAGGCTGTCACCGAGGTCGATGACAGCACCCGGCATGAGCTGGACGGGCACGCCGGGGCGCAGGTCCTCGGGGCCGAGACCGGGCTGGACCAGGACGGTGCCGTTGGTCGAGCCGAGGTCGGTGACCACGGCGGCGCCGTGGTCGACGCCGGCACCCGGACGGATCTCGCAGTGGGTCGAGGAGATCTCCTGGTGAGGGCTCGGCACGGTCACCAGCATCGGCTGCTCGGTGGGCGTGAACCGGCTCGCCTCGGGAGCCCGGCCGACGAGCACGACCCGGTCGACGTCGACGCGGTCGCCGCTGGAGAACTCCAGCCGCGCGACCGGGTAGGCGGTCACCTTCGGCGCCTCCGGCTGCCCCGGGATCCCGGCGAGGCCCGCGTTGAGATCCTCACCGACACCGATGCGGGTGAGACCGTCGTGGTCGTCCTCGTCGGGGACGGGCTCCTCCCAGACAGGCTCGTCGCGGGTCTTGGGGACAGGTGCCACCGGCGGAGCCGGCGGCGCGGGCGGGGCGGGGAAGGCCGGCGGGGCCGGAGGCGCGGGCGGGATGTCGCCCACCGGCGCGCCGACGGGCGGGCCGTCGACGGGCGGAGCCTCGATCGGGGCGTCGACCGGCGCGGAGTCGATCAGGCCGTTGGCCGCCGCGGGTGCGCCCTCGAAGGCAGCGGGCGGCGCGTCGACAGGCGGCGGCGGAGGCGTCGTCAGTGGCGGCGGGGGCGGCATCGACGGCGGGCCGAAGTCGGGCGCCTGGGCGGACTCCGGCTCGTCGTAGGACTGCTGCTCGTCGTAGGACGACGGGTTCTCGCCGTAGGGCTCGTCCTCGACGGCGGCGAGGACCTCGGTCTCGGCGTCGGGCTCGACCTCGGGCTCGTCGACCGGCTCCGGGGAGACCGCGGACGGGCCGAAGGACGACGCCACGGCAGCGGCGTGCTCGTCGCTGGCGTAGTCGTCCTCGTAGCCACGGGAGGCGGGCTCGGGGTAGTCCTGGTCGTCGACGTCCTGCGACGCCGCCGGCACCTCGAAGGCCTCGGTCGGCTCGGTCAGATCGTCGTGGCGCGGCGCGAGGGCGTCGCTCGACTCCTCACCACGGTTGACCGAGATCGGCTCGTCGGAGTCGGCGTCCGAGTCGTCCCCGAGGCCCGGAAGATCGCCCGAGACCGGGATCGGCGGCACGACGGACAGCGAGGGCGGAGCCGCGACCGGCTCGTCCTCGTCGAGACCCTCCTCGGCCGAGTCGGTGTAGCTCTCCTCGGGCAGCGGGTCGGAGAGCGGGTCGGCCTGCACCGGCTCGTCCACGCTGTCGTCGGAGGCTTCCTCGACAGCCACCGGGGCGCCGACGAAACCGGCGCGGCTCTCCGGGGAGTCGTCCTGGCTGGACTCCGGCGCCGGCGGCGGGACCTCGAGGCCGGAGACCCGCAGAAGGCCACCGAGGGCGGTCATCGGCTCACCGGTGGCGCCCTCGTCACCGAGGGAGACGGACATCCGGGTGACACCCTCGAGAGTGCGCTCGACCCACGTCTTCGACGACGAGCCGTCGACCTCGACCGAACCCTCGACGGCCTCGAAAGAGACCACCGAGGGGCCGCGCACGACCGTGCGTACGCTGCCGCCGTCGGGCGTCACGTCCCCGGAGATGAGGACGAAGCCCGGCAACGAGCTCAGTCCGGTCGCGACGAGCGCATCGAGCACCTCGTCGAACCCGGCGCCGTCGTCGACGAGCGCCCACAGGGCGCCTGCGCGGCTCTTCTCCGAGGGCGGGAGCAGCACCGTGGCGCTCTCACCGATGATGCCGAACCAAGTGCCCGGCGTGTAGGACGTGCTTGCGATGGTTGCTGGCTCACTCATGGCAGCACTCCTAGCTTCTGCTCCATACTCACCCTTTGTTGCTCCGAGTCATACGGGTTCTCTTCGGCCAATCCCATCACATCGACCACGATCGCGGTGGCGTTGTCCCGCCCACCCGCTTCGACCGCGGCGGCGACGAGCTTCTCGGCCGTGTCGCGGGCGTCGGTGTCCTCCGCCGCGAGGATGTCGGCGATCTCAGCATCCGAGATCATTCCGCTCACGCCGTCCGAGCACAGCATCAGCCGAGCGCCCACCGGGAGCGTGACCTGGAAGATGTCGGGGACCGCTGGCGCCATCCCGCCGAGCGCCCTGGTCACGACGTTGCGCTCCGGGTGGTGCTCGGCCTGCTCGGGGGTGATCTGGCCGGAGTCGACCAGCTCCTGCACCAGACTGTGGTCGCGGCTGAGCTGGCTCAACGTACCGTCGAAGTATCGGTAGATGCGCGAGTCGCCGACGTTGAGGAGGATCCACAGCGGACTGCTGCCACCGTCGGCGATCAGCGCCGCGGCGCAGGTGGTGCCGGACTGGTAGTCCGAGGCCCCGCGCGAGCGCTGCTCGAGCGCGAAGGCCACGATCCGGTCCTGAGCCGCCTGGAGCGCCTCGACCATCGCCTGGCTGCCGGACTCGGAGACGTAATGGGTGCCGCCGAGCTTGGCGAACTCCTGGATCACCATCTCGCTGGCGATGTCACCACCGTCATGGCCGCCCATGCCGTCGGCGACGACGAAGACGGGTGGCTCGGCCACGTGGGAGTCCTCGTTGACCTTTCGCACCTGGCCGACATCGGTCGCGGCCCCGTGCGCGATCACTACTTTCCTGGACATCTCGCCCCCTAGGCCTGCCGGGATAGCGTGATGCCGATGGACACAGGCTTCCGCTCACTCGCAGACCAGTTGCGCTCTTGGCCCACAGAGCGCATCTCACGCCTGCTTCTTGCTCGTCCTGATCTCGCCACGCCGTCCCCTCATGACTCCGGCCAACTCGCCGCCCGAGCAGCCACTCGCACATCCTTGCACCATGCGCTGGATGACCTTAACCATCTCGAGCTGATCGTGCTTGATGCCGTTGTCCTCGCGAATCAAACCACCAAAGCCCACTTATCTTCCATGGTGAACGCCGATGTCGACGCCGCGACACGGGCACTTTCTCATCTGGAGGACTCCGGCCTGGTGTGGCACTCCCTCGAGGGTCTGCGCGCGGTGACCGGGGTCGCGGCCCTGCTGCGTGGCTCTCCCGGTGTCTCCGGACTGCAGCCGTTCACCGGCGATCTCGGGGATGACCAGGAAGAAGTGGTTCGCCGCCTGGCGGCCGTCTCCGCCGAGGCCCGCGCGATGCTGGAGGCCGTGGACGCCGGAGGCGGGCAGGCCTCTTCCACACGCGCGCGCCCGCGCGTATCGGTGGCCGAGGCCTCCGGGCCTGCGGAGGAGCTGATCGCCCACGGGCTGCTGGTGTCGTCCGGCGACGGGATGCTGACCCTCCCCGGCCAGGTCGGGCTCGCGCTGCGTGGCGGCCGGACGACGCCGACTCCGGTCGACGTCCCGCCGTCGCTGCCGACCTCCTCACGGGCGTCCGCACTGGTCGACCGGGCGGCCGCGGGCGCCGCCTTCGAGCTGGTACGCAACCTCGAGCTGCTCCTCGACGCCTGGGGCGCCACCCCGCCCCGGTCGCTGCGCGGCGGGACCGGCCTGACGGTCCGCGACCTGAAGGCCACCGCCGAGCGGCTCCATGTCCCGGAGCCGACCGCTGCGCTGCTGATCGAGGTCTCCTGGGCCTCCGGCCTGCTCGCGCTGGGCACCGACGAGGAGGGCGACCCGTCGTGGATGCCGACCGAGCTCTTCGACCAGTGGCTGCAGCAGCCGCTGGCCGCCCGGTGGGCGCTCGTCGCCGGCGCCTGGCTGGCGTCGCCGCGGCTTCCCGGGCTGGTCGGCCAGCGTGACCCCGCCGGCAAGACATGGAACGCCCTGGCGCCCGACATGGCTGGCGCCTCGGCCGTGGAGACGCGTCGGCTGACGCTGCGGTTGCTGGCCGACCTCCCATCCGACGAGGTGCTGGCTGCCGGCACCGGGCCCGCCGCGGTCGTCGCCAGGCTGGCCTGGGAGCGGCCGCGTCGGCCGCGCACCCGCACCGAGTCCCGCGAGTCGCTGGTGGCCTGGACGCTCACCGAGGCGGAGACGGTCGGGGTGGTGGCGTTCGGGGGGCTGGCTGCGTACGGCCGGGGGTTGGTGGCGGGCGAGGACCCGGTCGCGACCCTTGCCGAGCTGCTGCCGGAGCCGGTCGACCACGTGCTGCTGCAGGGTGACCTGACCGCGGTCGCCCCGGGGCCGCTCGAGCCCGCGCTGGCCCGCACGCTGGCCGTCGTCGCGACGGTGGAGTCGCACGGCGGGGCGACGGTCTACCGGTTCACCAAGGAGTCGGTGCGCCGGGCGATGGACCGCGGCTGGACCGCCACCGAGATCCATGCGTTCCTCGCCACAGCCTCCCGCACTCCGGTCCCGCAGGCGCTGACCTACCTGGTCGACGACACGGCGCGTACGTTCGGGACCGTGCGGGTCGGGTTCGCCGCCGCCTACCTCCGCAGCGACGACGAGGCCGCGCTCGCGGAGCTGCTGGCCCATCCCGCGGCCGAGTCCCTGGGCCTGCGTCGGCTGGCGCCGACGGTCGTCGTCAGCACGGTCGCGCTCGACTCCCTCCTCCCCCGGCTCCGCGAGCTCGGCCTGGCTCCGGTCGTCGAGGCGCCCGACGGATCGGTCCACGTGGCGCGTCCGGACGCCAAGCGCGCCAAGAGCCGCAACGCCCAGCGTCCGGCAGGCGCCCAGGAGGCCCACCTCGCCGCCCGGGCGGCCGCGGTGGCGACCCGGGTGAAGGCGGGCGACGAGACCGCGGCCTCGCGCCCGGCGCCGCCCGAGCCGGCCTCGACCATGGCGATCCTCCACGAGGCCATCGACGCCGGTGAGCAGGTCGTCATCTCCTACGTCGACGGGCGTGGTGTCGGCGGGGAGGCGCGGGTCGAGCCACTGGGTCTGGACGGCGGTTCGCTCACCGCCCGGGTCGACGGCGACGTACGCTCCTTCGCGCTCTCCCGCGTTCGGGCCGTGCGCCCGACGCAGCCGTAGGCTGGTGCGGTGAACGACGGCCCCCTGATCGTCCAGTCGGACAAGACGCTCCTGCTCGAGATCGACCATGCCCGGGCAGGCGAGTGCCGCAAGGCGATCGCACCGTTCGCCGAGCTGGAGCGGTCGCCGGAGCACATCCACACCTACCGCCTCACCCCGCTGGGGCTGTGGAACGCACGCGCCGCCGGGCACGATGCCGAACAGGTGGTGGACACGCTGCTGGAGTTCTCGCGCTATCCGGTGCCTCACTCCCTTCTGGTCGACGTCGCCGAGACGATGGCTCGCTACGGCCGGCTCCGGCTCGAGAAGAACCCGGCCAACGGGCTGGTGCTGGTCTCCTCCGACCGCGCGGTGCTGGAGGAGGTCGTCCGGGCGAAGAAGGTCGCCGGGATGCTGGGCGAGCGGCTCGACGAGGACACCGTCGTCGTCCACCCCTCCGAGCGCGGCAACCTCAAGCAGGCGCTGCTCAAGCTCGGCTGGCCGGCCGAGGACTACGCCGGCTACGTCGACGGCGAGGCGCACCCGATCGCGCTCGACACCACCGAGTGGAGCCTCCGCCCCTATCAGTCGGAGGCGGCCGAGTCGTTCTGGCACGGCGGCTCCGGCGTGGTCGTGCTCCCGTGTGGCGCGGGCAAGACGCTGGTGGGCGCCGCCGCCATGGCGCATGCCCAGGCGACCACCCTGATCCTCGTCACCAACACCGTCTCCGCGAGGCAGTGGAAGGACGAGCTCGTACGCCGCACCTCACTGACCGCCGACGAGATCGGCGAATACTCGGGGTCGGTCAAGGAGATCCGGCCGGTCACGATCGCCACCTACCAGGTGCTGACCACTCGCCGGAAAGGCGCCTATCCGCATCTGGAGCTGCTCGATGCCCGCGACTGGGGGCTGGTCGTCTACGACGAGGTGCACCTCCTTCCCGCGCCGATCTTCCGGATGACCGCCGATCTGCAGGCGCGCCGCCGGCTCGGTCTGACCGCCACGCTGGTGCGTGAGGACGGGCGCGAGGGTGACGTGTTCTCCCTGATCGGGCCCAAGCGCTACGACGCTCCCTGGAAGGACATCGAGGCGCAGGGCTGGATCGCGCCGGCGGACTGCGTCGAGGTGCGGGTGACCCTGCCCGCCGACGAGCGGCTCGTCTACGCCACCGCCGAGCCGGACGAGCGCTACCGGATCGCCTCGTGCACGCACCACAAGATCGACGTGGTCAAGGAGATCGTCGCCTCCCATGCCGGCAAACCGACGCTGGTGATCGGGCAGTATCTCGAGCAGCTCGACGAGATCGCCGCGTCGCTCGACGCCCCGGTGATCGAGGGCAAGACGTCGGTGAAGGAGCGTCAGCGGCTCTTCGACGCCTTCCGCTCCGGGGAGATCGACCTGCTGGTCGTCTCCAAGGTGGCCAACTTCTCGATCGACCTGCCTTCGGCCGAGGTCGCCATCCAGGTCTCGGGGGCCTATGGCTCCCGCCAGGAGGAGGCCCAGCGCCTCGGCCGGCTGCTGCGCCCCGGCGACGGCAACAAGACCGCGCACTTCTACACGATCGTCTCCCGCGACACCATCGACGCCGACTTCGCCCAGAACCGCCAGCGCTTCCTGGCCGAACAGGGCTATGCCTACCGGATCGTCGACGCCGAATCCCTCGGCGACCTCACGTCCTGACCTCATGTCACCCCAGCGCCACGACGCGCAGCTGATGGGGCGGCGGACAGCTCGCGACCCACTGGTCCCGGCACTCCTGGCACAGCAGATAGGTGTGGGTGCAGCGGTCGTCGGGACAGATCACGGTCACGGCGTACGCCGCCGCCTCGCCACAAGGCTCCGCGTCGCTGTCCGGGCTGCCGCAGCTGCACTCACAGGCGGGCCGCTCGCCGAGCCCCTCCTCGAGCCGTTCGATCTCCTCATCGATGGTCGGGCTGATGGTCATGACATCTCCTCCGTCTGGATCGGATGTCGTCCTCACCACCACCTAAGCAGAGGCCACCGACATTTCTGCCTCGTGGATCGTGGTCTCGAAAGCGAGATCGGCCCGGGAGCCGCCGACGGGGCTCAGCCGGACCACGACCCCGGTCGCGACGTCCAGCGCGATGTCGTACGCCTCGGGGTAGACCGTCCCCGCCGGCGGCTCCCACCCCGGGGCCCCGTCGCCGTACTCGAACCAGTCGCTGACCCGCGACCACAGCAGCGGACAGCACCCGCACCGCGGTTCGTACCCCTCACCAGGAACGGCACGCGCCCACCAGGTCTCCCTGCCGGCCAGCGGCTCCGAGCGCAGGTCGCTCAGCGTCACATCTTCCGACAGCTCCTCCGGGTCGAGCATCGACACGAACACATAGTTGCCCCACATCGGGTCGTCGATGTCATGGGTGTGGGCCCGCGGCCGGCTCGCCACGAGACCGTCGGCGCGCAGAACCGGCTCCGGAAGCGTCCCCGTCTCCTCGTCGACGACACGATCGCGCCCGGCGTCACGGACCCACAGCCGCCCGGGCCGGCGCAGCCAGCACTCGACGTCCCCGTCCGGCCACGTCCGCCAGGTGAAGTGCAGAGCGGTGAAGCGCCACGGCGACGATCGGGCGAGCGCGCGGAACGTGTCCTCGGTCAGCTCAGCTTCCATCCGACCCGCCCTCGTCCAGCCAGCGGCCGTTCCGCATCAGGTGCCGGCCCTCGAGCTCGTTCTCCTCGCGCCAGGCCTGGACCTTGGTCAGCCGGACCCGGATCAGGCTGTCGGCCCAGCGGCTCGGGTCCCCGCCCTGCTTGGCCGCGTAGATCTCGAGAACCCGCTGCGGCGTGCGCTCCATCGGCTCGACCTCGGCGCGACCGTCGATGATCACCACGTCCCGGAGCTCACCGAGGGCCAGGCGCACCACAGGAGAGGCGGAGAGGTTGCGCTGCGTACGCGCGCCTCCCATGCTCGCGATCCAGATCTCGCCCTCCCACCACACGAACGAGATCGGCACCAGCCACGGCTGGTCGTCGAGAGCCGACGCGATCCACAGGTCGATGTCGTTCTCCAGACGGGCGCGGGTGTCGGCGAGTCTCTGGTCGAGCGAGCGAGGGGCAGCCATGGCCGCACCCTAGTCGCCGACCGGGCAGGCGACCTACGGCTTTCTGATGCGGTTCTGGAGGAGGATGGAAGCATGGAGACCTGGGAGTTCGAGGCCGAGCTGTGGCCGTGGAAGGGCGAGACCGATGCCTGGATCTTCGTGACCGCCCCGCCCGAGGTCACCGAGGAGATCCGGGAGGCGTCGATCGCGACCGGCCCGCCCCGCGGCTTCGGCTCGGTGAGAGTCGAGGCGCGGATCGGCACCACCGTCTGGAGGACGTCCGTCTTCCCCGGTCAAGACGGCTATGCGCTGCCGATCAAGAAGGCCGTACGCCGCAAGGAGGACCTCCAGGTCGGCGACCGCGCGCTCGTGTCCATCACGCTCGTCTGACGCGCGCGGTCCAGGTCGACGCTAGCTGCGGCCCTTGAGCCGGGAGCGAAGGACGAGCCGGGCCGCCGGCCCGAGATCCTCGATGACCTCGACGAGCGCGCCGAGCTGCTCGAGGGAGGCGAAGGCAGCATCGGCGCCGGGGCGGTCCACCCCGTCGTACATGAGCAGGCCGACGAACGCCGAGCTGATCGCGCGTGACAGGCCAGGCGCGTCCACCACGCTCTCGACCGGGCTCCCCTGCAGGGCACGAGCGACCGCGGCCTCGATCTCCTGGTTCCACCGGCCCATCGCATAGCGACCTGTCTCGGCCAGCGTCTTGTCACGCTGCGCACCGGCCAGCAGCTGGGACATCACGGTGATGTTGCCCGCGGCTCGCTCCCGCTCGTGAAGAACCCGCCCGAGCGCCAGCAGCTCGCTCAGCGAGGTCACCTCGGCGAGCTCGTCGCGGTAGGACGCCGCCGCCTCGTCGGTCGCTGCCCGGCACGCCTGGTCGACCAGATCCATGACGGTCCCGAAGTGGTAGAAGACCAGCGCCTGGTTGACCCCGGCCCGGTCGGCGACCGCCCGCGCCGAGACGCCGGCGATCCCGTCCTCCTTGAGCAGGTCGGTGACCGCCGACATCAGCTTGGCCTTGGTGGGGTTCATTCCGCGGCGGGCTCCTTGGCGACGAGCAGGTTGAAGACGATGAGCACGGAGCCGAGTATGCCCCCGCAGGCGAGTCCCAGCAGCATGACCCCGGCGACGGTGCCGGCCTCGGATGCCCCGGCGTCGGAGAGACTCACCACACCGCTTGCGACGCCGCACACCATGCCGAGGGCGGCGGCTCCGACCACCAGGTGCGGAAGCGGAATCCGTACGCCGCGCGTCACCGCTTCTCCGAACCAGGCCGCCACCGCACCGGAGAGGCCGGCGATGGCCAGCAGGGCGCCGATGTTCTCACCCGCCGCGCCCGACTGGTCATCCGCGACGAACGACGCGAACCCCAGCGCGAAGGTCATCCCGAACCCGACCAGGCCGGGCCAGATCCGGTCGAAGACCGGCGACGACGGCAACAGCACCGCCGGCGCGACCAGTACCGACTCGATCAGCCCGACGACGACGCCGACGATGCCGCCGTACCAGGCTCCCAGGAGCATCCCGAAGACGGGCAGCAGCGTGCTACCCACGCCGCCTCCGACGACGGCGCCGAGCACGACTCCGAAGAGCCACCACCGGCACCACGCCCAGAGCACAGACCACAACCGATCAGCCACGTACGCCTCCTCGAGCCCATTTGAGCGGTTGCTCAAATCCACGGTAGCTCAGATCTTGAGCGATCGCTCAAATAGGCTCTATGGTCGCCCCCATGAAGATCGTGATCCCCGGCGGAACCGGCCAGGTCGGAGGCGTCCTGCGGCGTGCCTGGAGCACGCGCGGACATGAGGTGGTGGTGCTCTCCCGCCACCCGGAAGAGCTGGAGGACGGCGTACGCCATCGCCTCTGGGACGGACGGACGATCGGGCCGTGGGCCGAGGAGATCGAGGGCTCGGACGTGGTGGTGAACCTCGCGGGCCGGACGGTCAGCTGCCGCTACACCGATGCCAACCTGAAGCAGATGATGGACTCGCGGGTCGAGTCGACCCGGGTCGTCGGCGAGGCGATCGCGAGGGCGGCAGACCCGCCGCAGACCTGGCTGCAGATGAGCACCGCGACGATCTACGCCCACCGCTTCGACGCGCCCAACGACGAGGCCACCGGCATCATCGGCGGTGACGAGCCGGACGTGCCCGACTACTGGGAGTTCTCCACCAGGATCGCCAAGAGCTGGGAGGCCGAGCAGGCCGCGGCGGCGACCCCGCACACCCGCAAGGTGGCGCTTCGCTCGGCGATGGTGATGAGCCCTGACAAGGGCGGGGTCCTCGACGTGCTCCTCACCATGGCCCGCCTCGGCCTCGGCGGCCCGGTCGCCGGCGGCCAGCAGTTCGTCTCGTGGATCCACGAGCGGGACTTCGTACGCGCCTGCGATCTGCTCATCGCACGCTCCGACATCTGCGGGCCGGTGAACATGGCGGCCCCCGGATCGCTGCCCCAGCGCGACCTGATGCGCATTCTCCGCACCGAGGCGGGAATGCCGATCGGGCTGCCCGCCACCTCCTGGATGGCCGAGATCGGTGCCTGGGTGATGCGTTCGGACACCGAGCTGCTCCTCAAGAGCCGCCGCGTCGCCCCGGGAAGGCTGCTCGAGGCGGGCTTCGAGTTCGAGCTCCCCGAGTGGGAGGCGGCCGCCCGTGACCTCGTCGCCCGGGCGCGGCGGAGGAGAAACCATTCGCATCACGGGGGTGCGCGGAGCACGATGGAAGGGTGACCCGTTCGACCTGGCAGCCCCGACCCGACGACGCCGAGACCCTGCGACGGTTCTTCGGCAAGGACGGACGGCTGCTGACGATCCCGTCGAAGCACGCCAAGTTGCTGGTGGTGCTCAACCAGCTGGCGCAGTCCTTCGAGCTCGGGAAGGTCTACCCCGAGCGAGAGGTCAACGAGATCCTGGGCCGCTTCCACGAGGACGTCGCCGCGCTGCGCCGCTACCTCTACGAGGAGGGGTTCATGATGCGCGAGGGCGGCTTCTACTGGCGCTCCGGAGGGAGCGTCGACATCTGAGCCCGCGAACCCGCGACCGCGGGTCGAGATCCACCTGCCCTACGAGGTCCCGGCGCATCGGGCATGATTCGCCGCATGACGATGCCGGACCACTCGGGCCAGCCAATGCCCGGACAGCCGCCTGTGGGGTGGATCGACCTGACCATCCAGGGCAGCCACATGACCTCGAACCTGATCGTGCCGACGGTGCTGCTCAACGGCCACCAGATGCCGACCCAGTACGGCCGCAACGTCTTCCCGGTGCCGCCGGGACACTGGAACGTCGACATGTACACCCAGTGGACCTGGAAGTTCGGCAAGGCATCGCTGAGCTTCGATGTCGCCGAGGGCCAGACCGTCCCGGTCTTCTACTCCTCGCCGCTGACCGGGTTCAGCAAGGGCGCGATCGGGCACGTCAAGCAGCGCAAGCCCGGGGTCCTCGGATTCGTCCTGATGATGGCTGTCCTGCTGCTCGTCATCGTCGGCATCGTGGCCCTGGGCGTGGCGGGCGGCTAGCGACCTCGCGGGGACGCGGGCCTGACTGTCGGTGCTCACCGATAGCGTCATCACTGTGACCACCACCGAATCGCGCGGCCGAAGCGAAGCCCGGGGCAACCGACGGGGCTACGCGGTCCTCGACGTCGAGACGACCGGCCTCGATCCCTACCGCGACCGCGTGATCCAGGTGGCGATCCGGCAGATCTCCGCCGACGGCACACCCGAGTCGGAGTGGGAGACGCTGGTCAACCCGGGCGCCGGCGTCGACCCGGGGCCGGTCGAGGTCCACGGTCTGACCAGCGCCGACCTCGCCGGCGCCCCACCCTTTCGCGACGTCGCCGCCGCCATCGCCCAGCGGCTCGCCGGCCGGGTCTTCGTGGCCCACAACGCCGCGTTCGACTGGGCGTTCGTGGCCGTGGAGTCGGACCGCGCCGGCGTGCGTCTCGAGGTCTTGGACTGGCTGTGCACGATGCGGTTCGCCAAGGCGCTCGCCCTCGACGTGCCCGACAAGTCGCTGGCCACCATCGCCGCCTACTACGCGGTCGAGCAGCTGAAGGCGCACGACGCCGGTGACGACACCCGGGTGGCCGCGGAGATCCTGTTGCGAGAGCTGGCCGACGCCGACCGCCTGGGCCTCACGCTGCCGCTGGTCGCATGCAACAGCACGACACACCGGCTGAAACGGACCGTGCGCCGCTGGTTCAGCCGCCTCGGACGACCCGCTCGCTGAGAGATCGTCCCATCAGCCGGGACATTTCCGGGAGATATGCAACCGGATGCCCTGGTTCGGGCATCAGTATGTCGTCGGCCCGCTACAACTCGAGGGGCCATGGTCCGGAGCGAGGCGAAGATGATGGTCAAGCGGGGAATGATCGCAGGCGCGCTGGCCGCCCTGCTGGCAACCACGTTCGCGGCATGTGCGACGGAGCCGGCAGCTGCCCCGGCAACCGAGACCGCCTCACCCGCGGCGTCCTCGTCGGTGAGCGCCTCGCCGAGCGCGACCCCGACGCCGATTCCCAGCGCGAAGCCGAAGCCCGAGTCGAAGCCGTCCCCCACGTCGGGTCCGCGACTGTTCGGCAAGGGCGACAGCGGTGACGACGTACGTCACCTGCAGGCGCGCCTGAAGCAGATCGGCTGGTTCAACGCGGGCGTGACCGGGTTCTACGGCGACGTCACCACCGAGGCCGTCTCCGGGTTCCAGGCCAAGCGCGGCATCGCGGTCACCGGCTTCGTGGACCAGACGACCCTCGACCGGTTGCACGCGATGACCCGCGAGCCGACCGAGGACGAGCTGACCAACGCACCGCCCCCGGTCCCGGAGGGCGAGCTCGACCCGCGTTGCCTGACCGGCCGGGTGATGTGCATCGACAAGTCCACCTCGGTGCTGCGCTGGGTCGTCGGCGGCACCGTGCAGATGAGCCTCGAGGTGAGGTTCGGGTCGCAGGAGCTGCCCACCCGCGAGGGCCGGTTCTCGGTCTTCGCCAAGAGCCGTGACCACGTCTCCTCGATCTACAAGACCCCGATGCCCTTCGCGATGTTCTTCTCGGGCGGCCAGGCGGTCCACTACTCCCCCGACTTCGCCGCCAACGGCTACAACGGCGCCTCCCACGGCTGCGTGAACGTACGCGACTACGGCGCCATCACCTCGCTCTACGACCAGGTGAACATCGGCGACGGGGTGGTCGTCTACTGGTCCTGAGGCCCGCCGATCGCCAGGGTCCGGCCTTCGGGCACGATTGAGAAGGCGTACCTCGCGCGCCTTACGCTTGAGCCATGAAGGCGCTGCTCCTGGAGAACATCCATCCCGTCGCTGTCGAGAACCTCGAGAAGGCCGGATTCGAGGTCGAGCTGCGCAGCAAGTCCCTCTCCGAGGAGGAGCTGGTGGCCGCGCTGCCGGGCGTGACGCTGCTCGGCATCCGCTCCAACACCCACATCACCCCGCGGGTGCTGGACTCCGCCCCCGACCTCAAGGCGATCGGCTGCTTCTGCATCGGCACCAACCAGGTCGACCTGGTCACGGCCGCCGAGCGCGGCGTCGCCGTCTTCAACGCGCCCTACTCCAACACCCGCTCGGTCGTCGAGCTGGTCATCGGCTACATCATCTCCCTGGCCCGGCGGCTGCCGGAGAAGACCGAGAAGATGCACGCCGGCGTCTGGGACAAGTCCGCGAAGGGCTCCCACGAGGTCCGCGGCCGCACCCTCGGCATCATCGGCTACGGCAACATCGGCACCCAGCTGTCCAACGTCGCCGAGGCGCTGGGCATGTACGTCATCTTCTACGACATCGCCGACCGGCTGGCCCACGGCAACGCGCGCCGGATGAAGTCGCTCGACGCGCTCCTGGAGGAGGCCGACGTGGTCTCCATCCACATCGACGGACGCCCGGGCAACCTGGGCATGTTCGGTGAGGAGCAGTTCGCGAAGATGAAGCCGCGCTCGCTGTTCATCAACGCCGCGCGCGGCTTCCTCGTCGACAACGACGCGCTGCGCAAGCACATCGAGTCGGGCCACATCGCCGGCGCCGCGCTCGACGTCTTCCCGATCGAGCCCAAGGCGCAGGGCGACCCCTTCGAGAGCCCGCTGCAGGGCCTCGACAACGTCATCCTGACCCCGCACGTGGGCGGCTCCACGCAGGAGGCTCAGGAGGAGATCGGCTGGTTCGTCTCCGGCAAGCTGCGCGACTTCATCCGCTCCGGATCGACCGCGCTGAGCGTCAACCTGCCGGCCGTCCAGCCGCCGCCGCTGGGTGCCGGGGCGCGCCTCGCGCTGCTCCACGACAGCGTCCCGGGCGTGCTCGCCGAGCTCAACGCCCTGCTCGCCTCCGAGGGCGTCAACGTGACCGGTCAGTACCTCGCCACCGCCGGCGAGACCGGCTTCGTGGTCACCGACGCGACCAGCGTGCCGCCGACGACCCTGGACAAGATCGCGGGCAACCCGCACACCAGGTGGGTGCGCGCCTACCACGCGTGACGCTAGCGTTCTGGCCCATGGACCTCCCTCGACATTGGCCGCTGCCAGAGGCGACCGACCTTCTCGGTGAGCTTCTGGCGGCCTACGACGAGCCGACCCGCCGCTACCACGACCGCCGACACCTCTCCGAGGTGCTGGACCGGATCGAGGAGCTGCGGGAGGAGGGAGAGCGTTTCGACCCGCTGACGGTCACCCTGGCGGCCTTCTTCCACGACTCGGTCTACGACGGGGAGCGGGACGCCGAGGAGCGCTCGGCCACCTGGGCCGAGGACGCGCTGGGCGACCACCTCGACGCCGACACCGTGGCCGAGGTGGCCCGCCTGGTGCGGCTGACCGAGACCCACGATCCCGAGCCCGACGACCACAGCGGCCGGGTGCTTTCCGATGCCGACCTGGCGATCCTGGCGGCTCCGGCGGAGCGCTACGCGGAATACTCCGCGACCGTTCGCGAGGAGTATCAGCACCTCTCCGACGAAGAGTTCCGCGTCGGCCGAGCCCAGGTGCTCGAGCGGCTTCTGGAGAAGGAGTCGCTCTTCTCGACACCCTTCGCCAGGATCAGCTGGGAGGCCGCCGCGCGGGCCAACATCACCGCCGAGCTGGAGACCCTCGCCTCATACCTGTCACCTGATCGATAACGATTCGTAAAGAACCGCTCACTGGTGCCAGAATTTCGCGGTGAGCTTCCAGACGTACGCCGAGCTGTGGCGGATTCCCGACGTTCGCCGCATCCTGGTGCTGGGTCTGTTCCTGCGCATCCCGATGCCGGCGTCCTCGGTCATCGTGACCCTTCACGTGGTCGGACCGCTGGATCGCTCCTACGCCGAGGCCGGCCTGGTCTCGACCGTGCTCGCGATCGCGATGGCGATCTCCGGGCCCTGGCTCGGTCGGCTCCTCGACCGCCTCGGCCTGCGGCGTACGCTCCTGCTGCCGTTGGCGATCCTCCCGATCGCCTGGTCGATCGCTCCCTGGGTCGGCTACCTTCCGCTGATCGCGCTGATCGCCGTCGCCGGCCTCTTCACCGTGCCGTCCTGGTCGATCGTGCGCCAGGTCGTGCTCCGCTCGGTCGGGCCCGGGCAGCGCACCGCGGCGCTCAGCGCCGACGCGATCATGACCGAGCTGGGCTTCATGGTCGGCCCGGTGATCGGCGTGCTCAGCGCCAGCTACCTCGGCACCTCGTGGGCGCTGCTGGTGACCCAGTGGCTCGGGATCGCCGCGGCCATCGTGCTGTGGCTGCTCAACCCGAGCATCACCGAAGGCGAGCCGGCGGTGCCGAGCGACGCGGTCCCCACCGACTCCGGCACCCCGGCCCGCCGCTTCGCGCTGCCGTCCTGGGTCAGCCCCGGCGTCGTACTCCTTCTCGCCGGCACCTTCACCGCCTCGCTCATCCTCATCGCCGAGGACCTCGGCACCGTGGCCGCGATGCGCGACTTCGACCGCACCGCCCTTCTCGGCCTGGTGATGGCGATCTGGGCCCTCGGTTCCTTGGTCGGCGCGCTCGTCTACGGCGCGCTCAACCGCCACCCGTCGGCCGCGGTGATGCTCGTGCTGCTGGGCGCGACGACGGTGCTCACCGCGTTCGCCTGGGGTCCGATCTCGTTCGCCGCGCTGCTCCTGCTCAGCGGCTTCTTCTGCGCCCCGACCCTGACCGCGGCGCTGGAGGCGATCACCAGCCGCGTCCCCTCGACCGTACGCGGCGAGGTGATGGGCTGGCACGGCTCGGCCATCACGCTGGGCAGCGCCGTCGGCGCGCCGACCGCCGGGTTCGCCATCGACCTGATCGGCTGGCAGGGCGGCTTCATCCTCGGCGGCGGGCTCGGCCTGCTGATCGCGGCCGCCATCTGGCTCACCGTACGACGGATGTCGAAGCCCACGGCGGAGGCGTCGCTCCCGCCGGGCGAGAAGTCGGCCGCCTAGCGGTGCTTGCGGCGGCGCAGCCCGGCCGCGACGAGCGCGGAGACGAGGGCGCGCGAGGTCACCTCGACCGCGCCGGCGGCGACCATGTCGGCGTACGCCTCGGCCGGCACGTCGTAGTGGTCCCGGTCGAACCCGCGAGCCGGGATGCCCATCCGGCTGGCGAAGGCGTGCAGCTCCTCGTAGGAGGTGTCGCTGGCCAGGTGCGACCACATCCGGCCGCGGCTGGGAACGTTCGGCGGGTCGATGAGGATCACAAAGAGGATTGTCCGCGATCGCCACGAGTTGGCGCAGGCGACTCTTGACCGGTGGGCCAGAATGGTCGGTGATGAACACGACAGTGCTGTTCGAGGCTCGGGCGAGGGTGCTCCACGACCTCGATGCCCGCGGACTCGCCGGTGCCGCCGCCGTCTCCGCCCTGGAGGACGCGATGACCGAGCGCGGCTGGTGGGTCGAGCAGTGGCCCGAGGGCGAGGCGTACGTCGCCGGCCTGGTCGCCCAGGACGTGCAGGACCTTCTCTTCGACGGCGAGGCCTCCGCGCGCTGGCCGGTGTGCACGACGTGCCCGCCCGAGGCTCCGGTGCACTCGCTCCACATCACCCCTGACCTGGGCGGCCCCGACCCGATCTGGGTCTGCGAGGAGAGCGGCGACGTGATCGCGCCTCTGGGCGACCTCTGAGCCGGAGCCGGAGCCGAAGGGGTCAGGACGGGCCGAGCTGCAGGTGCAGCGCGTAGCGGTCCGCGCGATAGACGGAGCGGCACACCTCGACGTAGCGGTCTCCCGCGACCGACTTCCGCTGCCGGCGGAGCACGGGCACCCCGACCGAGAGACCGAGCAGCGTGGCCTCCTCGATGTTGGCGACGTCGGCCCGGAACGTGTCGTCGACCCACGACGGCCGCATGTTCCGGGTGGCCAGCTCGGCGTAGAGGCTGGTCGGGGTGGTGCGCTCGAGCATGCCGGGCACGATCGTCTCGTCGAGGTAGACGTCCTCGATACAGATCGGGACCCCGTCGCCGCGGCGCAGCCGACGCCAGTGGACGACGGCTGCCCCTTCCTTGATGGCCAGCGCGCGGGCGATGGTGGGCCCGGCCTTCTCCCGGCCGAGCAGCAGCGTCTCGGAGGACGCCTGCATCCCCCGGCGAGCCATCTCCTCGCTGAACCCCAGCACCGGGCTCTGCGCCCGCGGCGGGCGGGCCACGAACGTCCCCCGGCCCGGGATCCGGACCAGCAGACCGTCGGCGACGAGGGCGTCGAGCGCCTGTCGCACGGTGGCCCTGGCGACACTGAACTTCTGGACCAGCTCACGCTCCGAGGGCGCCGAGGCCCCCGGGCTCTCCCCCATGACCAGCTCCCGGACGTACTCCCGGATCTGGACGTGCTTGAGCGACCGCTCACCCTCGACCGACCGGACCATGAGCAGAGCGTAGGTGTACACCTCGCGTACGTCCCGAGTTTCGTCAAGTTGTGACATTGCAATGAGATGAGGCAGCCCAACTGCAACGAAATTCGATGGCCGGATTTCACTAGAACACCTGTTCGATAGCGAGGTATGCTGCGAGGGTGGACTTCCAGGGAACCCTCTTCGCCCCCACAGACGACGAGACCACCGAGACGACCTACGAGCGGATCCATCTGGACCGCGGGGCCTGGGTGGACATCTCCCGCGGCTGGCTGCCCGATCCCGACGACGTCTTCGCGGCGCTGGTCCACGACGTCCCGTGGCGCGAGGAGCGCCGGCAGATGTACGACCGCGTCGTCGACGTGCCCCGGCTGCTCCACACCTACCTGCAGGGCGACCCGCTGCCCCACCCGCGGCTCGCCGAGGCCCGTGGCCGGCTCACCGCCCACTACCTGCCCGAGCTGGGCGAGCCGTTCGTGACCGCGGGCTGCTGCTACTACCGCAACGGCAACGACTCGGTCGCCTGGCACGGCGACAGGATCGGCCGCGGCCGCAGTAACGACACGATGGTCGCGATCGTCTCGGTCGGCGACCCCCGCCGCCTGGCGCTGCGGCCCCAAGGCGGCGGCAAGGGCATGAGCATCGAGATGGGCCACGGCGATCTGGTCGTCATGGGCGGCTCCTGCCAGCGCACCTGGGAGCACGCCATCCCCAAGGTCTCCTCCGCCGGCCCCCGCATCTCGGTGCAGTTCCGCCCGCGCAACGTGTTCTGAGAGGTCCGCGACCACTTAGGTGGGCCCCAGATGCGTTCCGTACGCTGGTAGGAAAGGATGGGACCGACAGCCGACGCCTCTGGAGCCGCCTTGACCACCACCGCACCCACCCTCGCCCCGCCGTCCGCCGAGGAGATCGCCAGGGCGAAGGAGATCGTCGGGCGGGTCAGCACCGCCTTCAGCAGCCGTGTGGTCGGCCAGGAGCGGCTCAGGACGGCACTGCTGATCGCGCTCCTGTCCGAGGGGCACGTGCTGCTCGAGAGCGTGCCCGGGCTGGCCAAGACGCTTGCCGCGAGCACGCTGAGCCAGACGGTGAAGGCGAAGTTCTCCCGCATCCAGTGCACGCCCGACCTGCTGCCGAGCGACATCATCGGCACCCAGGTCTACGACCAGCGCAACCACGAGTTCGAGACCCAGCTCGGCCCGGTCCACGCCAACTTCGTGCTGCTCGACGAGATCAACCGGAGCTCCGCCAAGACCCAGAGCGCCATGCTCGAGGCGATGCAGGAGCGCCAGACGTCGATCGCCGGCCATGTCCACCCGCTGCCGCGGCCCTTCATGGTGCTGGCCACCCAGAACCCGATCGAGGAGGAGGGCACCTACGTCCTCCCCCACGCGCAGATGGACCGGTTCCTGCTCAAGGAGATCGTCAACTACCCCAGCGACGGCGAGGAGCTCATCGTCCTGGAGCGGATCGAGGCCGGCACGCTCGGCCCCGACCACGAGGAGACCCGCCCCGTCGCCGACCCCGACGACGTGATCTGGCTCCAGGAGCTGACCAAGCGGGTCTACGTCGACCCGGCGATCAAGCGCTACATCGTCGCCCTCGTCCAGGCCACCCGCAACGCCCACCAGCTGCTCGGGCCGGAGACCGGCTCCTACGTCGAGATCGGTGCCTCCCCGCGTGCCTCGATCGCGTTCCTGCAGGCGTCGCGTGCCGCCGCGCTGCTGCTCGGCCGTTCCTACGTCACCCCGGAGGACGTGCGCGAGCTGCGCCACAGCATCCTGCGCCACCGGCTCCACCTCAGCTTCGAGGCGCTGGCCGAGAAGGTCCAGCCGGAGATGCTGGTCGACGCGCTGGTCCGCGCGGTCCCCAGCCCCTGAGCCGATCCCCTGACCCGAGCACCGACATGGCGACGTACCTCCCGCGGATCCGCACACGGCTGATGATCCATGCCCACCGCAAGGTCGTGGGGCTGCTCGACGGGGAGTACGCGTCCCTCCAGACCGGGCGCTCCATGGACTTCCACGACCTGCGGGAGTACGTCCCCGGCGACGATGTGAAGGACATCGACTGGAAGGCGACGGCCCGGTCCCGGAGCCTGCTGGTCAAGCGGTTCACCGCCGAGCGCCAGCATCTGGTGCTGCTGGCGATCTCCACCGGCCGGAGCATGGCGGCCCAGGCGACCGGCACCACCACCAAGCGCGACCTGGGGATCTTCACCGCCGGCCTGGTGGGGTGGCTGGGCGTACGCCACGGCGACAAGGTCGCGGTCGCCTACGGCGACTCCGCGACCCAGCGGCTCACCAAGCCCGCCGACACCGAGGTCGCGCTCGAGCGGGCGCTGGGGCAGGCCCACGACGCGATCACCCCCGACGCCGCCGAGGCCGACATCGTCGCGGTGCTGCGTCACGTCGCCACCAACGTACGCCGCCGGGCGATCCTGCTCGTCGTCACCGACGAGCACGCGGTCAGCGACGACATGGCCGCGGTCCTGCGCCGCCTCACCGTCCAGCACGAGGTGCTGGTCGCTGGCATCGACGACCTCGATCCCACGACCGCGGTGGCCGGCGGCGGGCCGACCGTCGACGTCGACACCGTCGCCGCGCTGCCCGGATGGCTCAGCGGGGACGCGGTCCTCCAGGCGCAGTACGCCGAGCTGGCCGCAGCCGAGGAGCACGGGCTGCGCACCACGCTGGACCGCCTCGGCATCGCCTATCAGCGGGTCCGCGACGACGCCACCGCGATCGGCGCCGTCTTCCATCTCCTGGAGAGGCACCGTCATGCGCGCCGGTAGCGTCCCCGAGGAGTTCCAGCAGCCACTGGCCCACTCGGGCTGGTGGCTGGTGCTCGCGCTCGCGCTGCTCGCCGCGGTGGTGCTCTACTACCTCGCGGTCGTCCTGCTGACCCGCAAGCGCCGGCCGGTCGTCGAGGTCGAGACGCCGTGGGTCCCCGAGACGCGCGACCTGCGCGCCGAGCACCTGGCCGAGATCGACCGGATCGAGCGTGCCGTGCACCGCGGGGACGTACCCGCGCGGGTCGGCCACCAGCACCTGAGCCGCACCGTACGCGACTACGTCGCCGAGGTCAGCCAGATCCCCGCCGACAAGATGGTCCTCGCCGACCTGAAGGCGACCGTACGCAGCGATCCCCGCACCCGACCGCTGGCGATGGCCGTCGAGGTGATGTATCCGCCCGCGTTCGCCTCCGAGGAGGAGGGCAAGGCGGCCGAGCGCTTCCCCGAGGCGCTGGGCCGGGCCCGGCAGGTGGTGACGACATGGACCTGAGATGGCCCGTCCTCGGCGCGATCATGCTGATCGTCACGGTCATCGCCGTCGCCGCGATCGTCGTCCTCGCCGCCCGGGTGCACCGCCGCCCGGCAGACGCCGTGCTCGTCGCCCACACCGAGCGCCTCCGCCGGCTGCCGAGGTTCCGCGAGCTCGCCACCCAGCAGCGCTGGCTCTCCTGGTGGCAGACCGCGGGCATCGCGCTCGCGGTGATCGGCTGTATCTGGCTGATCGCCCGGCCGCAGACCACCGACATCACCCAGAACCGCTACTCCACCCGCGACATCGTGCTCTGCCTCGACGCCTCGACCTCGATGTTCGACGAGGACACCCAGGTCACCCAGGCCTACTCCCAGCTCGTCGCCGGCCTCGACGGCGAGCGGGTCAGCCTGGTGCTGTGGAGCGACGCCGCCGTCACCGTCTTCCCGCTCACCGACGACTACGGCTGGGTGCAGGACGAGCTGGCACGGGCCGGCCGCGCCTTCGCCCTCGGCGACCAGGAGTACGTCGCCGGCACCTATCTCGGCAAGGAGCGCGCCTCGCTGATCAGCGACGGCATCGTCTCCTGCGTCAAGCGCTTCGACCTGTCCAATCCCGAGCGTGGCCGGGCGGTCATCGTCGCCTCCGACAACGACCCGCAGGGCGGCCCGCCGGTCTACACGCTGCCCGAAGCCACCGCGTTCGCCAAGGAGCGCAACGTCCGGCTCTACGGCATCGGCTCCGCCGACCTCAGCTTCCAGGAGGACAAACGCGCCACCTTCGACAAGGCGATGACCGACACCGGCGGCTCCTTCTCGCTGCTCGGTGACGACGGCTCCATCGAGTCCATCCTGGCCGGTATCGACCGGCTCTCCGCCGACGAGGTCGTCGAGCCGCCGAAATACCAGATCCGCGACGCCCCCGGTTGGCCGATCGCGATGATCGTCCTCGGCGTGCTCATGCTGATCGCCGGGTGGGTCTACGCGCTGGTGCGCTCCGGGCGACTGTCCTCGGCCCTGCGGACCCGGCCGGCACCGCCGGCCCCGTGGGACGCGCAGGTCCGGCCACCGAGCGAGGTGGGCCGATGAGCGCGTTCGGTTGGCAGATCCTCACGCTCGTACGCCGCGGGCTGATCGTCCTGCTCACCGTCATCGTCCTGGTCCGGCCGAGCTGGGGCGCGGCACCGACGGAGATGCGTACGGCCGATCTCGACGTCCTGGTGGTGGTCGACCGGACCCGGTCGATGGTCGCCGAGGACGCGCCCGGGGGCGAAGCCCGGATGACGCAGCTCAAGAGGGACCTCAAGGCGCTCTCGGCGGCGCTGCCCTCGGTGCGGTTCGGCGCGATCACCTTCGGCGGCGAGGTGGTGCGCACCGAGATGCCGTTCACCTACGACACCACGGCGTTCAACGCCTGGGTCGACGGGCTCTACGCCGAGCGTGCCTTCGACGGGTCCGGCTCGATGGTCGACGCCCCGCGGGAGGAAGTGGTCGAGGCTCTCGAGCGTGACCAGGAGCGTTTCCCCGAACGGCGCCGGATCGTGGTGTTCGCCTCCGACGGGGAGAACACCCGCGAGGGCGTCGACCAGGAGTCGTTCGCCGAGGTCGACGACCTCTCGGCCGGGGGCGTCGTGCTCGGCTACGGCACCGAGGAGGGCGGCCGGATGCCGTGGGACGACGAGCGCCCCCAGGACGGCTACCTCAAGGACAGCGACGGCCAGGACGCCCGCTCCCGGATCGACCTGGCCAACCTGCGTGAGATCGCAGGTCAGATGGGCCTTCAGACGCTTCACCGCACGACGAAGGACCCCAAGGAGGTCGTCACCGAGGCCTCCACCTGGGACTCCGAGATGCTGACCGAGAAGACCTCCGCCGGCGGTGAGGTGTCCCGGGCCTGGATCTTCGGCTTCCCCCTGCTGGCACTCTTGCTGTGGGAGCTGTGGGGCCATCGCCGTCGTGCGCACGAGGCCGAGGAGGTGCTGTCGTGACCCTCACCGAAACAGCTGTCGAGGCGACCGAGCCGCACGGCCCCGTACGCACCGCCCGCGAGCAGGTGCGCCGCGCTCTCCTGCTGGCCGGGATCGTCCCGGTGGTGATCGGACTGGCCTTCCTGATGAAGGTGATCCTGATGGGCCACCACGACCGGGCCGGCCGCGACGCCTGGGACCTCCGCGACGCCGCGACCGCGATGGAGCACTACTCCGCCAACCGCGAGCTCAACATCCTGCAGCCTTGGATCGCCCACTTCGACGCCGGCAACGCCGCCTTCCTCCTCGGCGAGAACGCCCGCGCGATCGCCTACTACGGCGAGGCGCTGGAGCGGGTGCCCGAGGACCACGAGTGCACCGTACGCATCAACATGTCGCTCACCCAGGAGGCGATCGGCGACCGCGCCCGCGACGCCGGCGACCAGCGCGGCGCGAAGGCGGCCTACGAGGAGGCGCTGGCCACGCTGAAGGAGGGCGACTGCCCCACCGACGCCGGCCAGGGCAAGGAGCAGTCCCAGCAGGGCGAGTCCGTCGAGGAGCGCCTGCAGGAGAAGCTGACCCCGAAGACGCCGATCAGGCCCAACGAGCAGGACGACCCACCCGATCAGCCGCAGAACGACGACAAGAAGGAAGACAAGCTCGACCAGCGGAACGGCGACGGCGAGAGCTACCGCCGCGACGACGCCGACCTCGACGACTACGGCGGGTTCAGCGACGAGCCGCAGTGGTGAGGCGCGGCCACAGCTCGGCACTACCCGAATGATGACACGATAATGACTTTTATCATGTCATCTGGCCAGCGGCCGTGAGACCTGGCTAGGGCACGAGTTCGGGCACCATCACATGTGGTGCGCCAAGGACGGCCCAGACACGATCAGCCCCGGACGACGACTATCTGATTACGTCCTTGGACGCCATCTGCCACCCGGCCAACTCCCAAAGCGCATGGAGGCACGTCTCCAAGACGGCAAGCTCGGTCTCGACGTAATCGATGCGTCCGCAGCCTGCCCTCTGCGAACTGCGTCGGGACCGGCCAAGCCAGCCATCAGCGCCCCGCGTCCTGCTCAGAACTCATTGCCATCAACGCATAGTCACAACCTCATCACCAGCTTCATCGACGCCCTCGTCACCAAAACCCGACTGAAAGTCCTCGCCAGCGGCAACTGACATACGAAGCGGCGGTGACCGGCACGATGCCGGGCACCGCCACTGTTCGCTTACCCCGTCAGGCCTTCGCGGCCGCACCCTCGATCCAGGTCGCGAAGGCATCCGTCTCAACCTGCTCACCGGCGATGATCCGATGCGCGTACGTCGCGACCAGGAAGTCGATGTCGACGTTGTACTTCGGGTTCGCCACACCCGAGAACCCCATGATCACGTGTCGCTGGAAAGCGACGTCACGAGCTCCCTTGTCGAACATGACCCACTTCAGATTGTCCGGGCTCGTCGCGATGATCGCGTCTCCGAGGAACAGCGCCAAGTCATTGACCACTGCGTACCAAACCGGAAGCAGCCGACCCGTCGCGCGTTCACCCTCAACCTCACTCCTGAACCAGTCGTTTAGAGCCGTGAGCCCCTCCGGCTCCGACGACAGCACCACGCCGTTCTGCGCTAGCAGCTGCCTCAGGGCACCGACACGCTCGTCCTTCGCAGCCATCAGCCGCCGGAACGCAGCACGTGCTTCCCGCTTCGTCACCTCATGCAGCGGGCGCGTCCCACCAGGATCGAAGGCGACATACCCGTCCCAGTTCACACTCATCAGTTCACCACCGTCCACGGAATGTTGTTCCTCAGCAATTCGGCTGCCAGCTTCGACGACGGACCAACACGGCCTGTGGTTCCACTCCTCGAAAACTCCCACATCAGCTTGGTGACCGGGGTGCTCGGATCGTTCAGCAACTCCACGTCCCTGGCAATCTCCTGACGCGTGCGAGCCGTCAGCCCCGTACGGCCAACCTTCGACTCGATCGCCAGACCCTGCGGGGTCAGCACGTCCAGCCGTCGCGGCCTACTCGCCGCCTGCATCGTGACCTCACGCCTCGCTCCCGGATACCGCCCCGCGATCGCATCAGCCGCCGCATCACCAGCCGCCTTATTAGCAGCGCTCGTCCCCGCCTTTTGCGGCAACGTCCGATCGCACATCGACGCCGCTGCCCACCATCAGACCGCCAGGTCCACCGTCCGCTGCCTGACTGCCGCACGCGAGATCCACGGTCTCAGCGGTCTCGTCGTAGACGCGTGTCGCAGCCGGGCTAGGACCACCAGGGCGCACCAATACACAGCGCGGCCGAAGCCTGTCGATGTCGTACCTGGCAACGCGGTCGTGGTGTGACAGCGGTCCGCGTTCAATCGTCCCCGTCGCGACCACGGCACGGTGATGCCAGATGTGGCCATAGTCGCGCACGGGGTCCGCGGCCGAAGGCGACTCCGCCAGTCCGGAATGCACGACACCAGCCCAGCCGAGGACCAAGGCGGCAAGTGTGACCAGAAGCCGGTGGATCACTCCGCGTCCCGCCCGCGCGCCACAGGCTCGACGCTGGCACGCACCTCACCGCCCCAACTTTGGACACGAAGAACGTAACCGCCGAACTCAAGGTCGATCCCACTGAGCTCCCCGACCTCGTTGAACCGTGGCATCGCATCCCTCAGAGCATGTCCGACGATCGCAGCCTGTTCGTCTCCGACTGCGTCTAAGGTCCACCGACCCAGGTCCCAGCCAGGGTCGTTCACATCGCAGCCCTCGAACGGGTCGTGCCATGGCCCCGTCGCGATGCTGAGTGTCCAGTCCGAGTTCGTGTCGATGACCGTCATGTCGCCGTCACTCCAGGAGATCTGAAGGGCGCCTGGCTTCGGTTGTTCGCCCGGCCACCAAAAGTTCGCGCGTGCCAGGCCCACACACGTGGATCCGATGGGCAGTGCATCTGAGGTGCTCAATGGTTGAACACCTCCGCATTCTTAAACCAGGCGTTCTCCTTGCCGGGAAACATCGACACGAACTCGCCGTCTGGCTTCGTGATGACAAGGTCCTCTCCCTTCAGGAAGAAGAAGTAGTTGTCTCCGCCGCCGCCATTCGGGTTGTACGGCCCTCGCTTCACGATATCGGGCGCTTGGTTGACCTCCCGGATGCGCTGCATGTACCACGCACGAGCGTTCGCGTCACCGGGACTGAAGCCATAGTCCTCGGCGCCGTGCTTACCCCACTTCGATCCGAACTGCGCCTTCGACACCGAAACAGGCGGCGCAATCAGATGACTTCCGCCGTTTGCGGCGCCTGCTGCCTCGTCTCCCCACCGTAGGCCCTTGAACCAGGGGAAGAATCCTGCGATGGCGATGGCGCAGGCAAGGGACGACTCCTT
>NZ_JBHVKN010000049.1:0-27938 GCF_042798075.1 Nocardioides sp. NPDC057772 | reverse complement strand
CCGAGAGGACGAGTACGCCGGTGGTCGCCCCCTCCGGCTCCAGCAGGACGCCGTCGGGGTCGGTCAGAGTGGTCTCACGCACGATCAGGCGACCGGGGTCTCCTCGTCGGAGCGGATGTCGATGCGCCAGCCGGTCAGCCGGGCGGCGAGGCGGGCGTTCTGCCCCTCCTTGCCGATCGCCAGCGAGAGCTGGTAGTCGGGCACCACGACGCGGGCGGACTTGGTCGCCTCGTCGATGATCTCGACCGAGGAGACGCGGGCCGGGGACAGCGCGGAGGCGACGAGCACCTTCGGGTCCTCGGACCAGTCGACGATGTCGATCTTCTCGCCCTGCAGCTCCGACATGACCTGGCGGACCCGCTGACCCATCGGACCGATGCAGGCACCCTTGGCATTGACGCCGGGGACGGTCGACTTGACCGCGATCTTGGTGCGGTGACCGGCCTCGCGGGCGATCGCGGCGATCTCGACGGTGCCGTCGGCGATCTCGGGCACCTCGAAGGAGAAGAGCTTCTTGACCAGGTTGGGGTGGGAGCGCGAGAGCGTGATCTGCGGGCCGCGCATGCCCTTCCGCACGCTCACGACCAGGGCCTTGATCCGGGTGCCGTGACCGTAGTCCTCACCCGGCACGCGCTCGGAGAGCGGAATGACGCCCTCGAGCCGGCCGAGGTCGACGAGCACGTCGTCGGGGTTGCGGCCCTGCTGGATCACGCCGGAGAGGATGTCGCCCTCCTTGCCGGAGAACTCGCCGAACTTCACGTCGTCCTCGGCGTCGCGCAGCCGCTGCAGCACGATCTGCTTGGCGGTGGTGGCGGCGATCCGGCCGAAGCCCTCGGGCGTGTCGTCGTACTCCCCGATGACGTTGCCCTCGTCGTCGACCTCGGAGGCCAGCACGCGTACGTGGCCGGTCTTGCGGTCCAGGTCGACCCGCGCCTTCGTCTGGGCGCCCTCGGTCTTGTGATAGGCCGTCAGCAGCCCCTGCTCGATCGCCTCGACGAGCACATCGAGCGAGATCTCGCGTTCCCGCTCCAGCATCCGCAGGATGCTCATATCGATGTCCATGGCCTACTCCCCCTCGTCGATCCGCTTGAACTCGATCTGCACAAGCGCCTTCTTCACGTCCGCGTACGCCACCTCGCGGCGCTTCCCGCTCACCTCGAGACTCGCCCGCTCCTCGTCGGACTCCTTGACGCGTCCGGTGAAGGTAGAGCCGTCGGTGGCGGTGACCTTGACCAGGCGACCCTTGTTGCGGCGCCAGTGGCGCGGCAGGGTCAGCGGCCGGTCGACACCGGGAGAGGTCACCTCGAGGGTGTAGGGCTGCTCGCCCATGACGTCGGACTCGTCGAGGACCCTGTTGACCTCACGGGTTGCCTCGGTGACCTCCTCATGGGTGATCCCGCCGTCCTTGTCGACGGCGATCCGCAGGATCCGGCGCTTGCCGGCCGGCGTGATCTCCACGGCCTCGATGTCCAGGCCCAGGGCCAGGAGCGGGTCGGCGAGGGCCTCCTCGATGGCACTCGCGATCGCGTCCTTCCGCTCAGCACTCAACGCGATCTCCCCCTGCATCCTGTTGTCCGGTCCTGTTGTGGCTGGTCCGATTGTCTGGGCCTCCGAGCACACGGCGCCTCTGTCGAAACCATACCTGTACGCCTCGGGTGTCCCGAAACAGCGCGCGGCTGTGTTGGAAAGCCGCTGACGCGACTCCCGCCGGCTGTCGTTAGGGTTCCTCACGTGACCAGCGCACGTGCCCTCCAGATGCTCTCTCGGCGCACCGCTGTGGGTGTCGCCGTGGTCGCCCCGCTGGCCGCCTCGGCATGTTCGGCCTCGGAGATGCTGGATCCTGTCAAAGCACCTCCGCCCAGCACTCCCCCGGCCCCCGCCAACCCCGACCAGAGTGTGATCGACGCCACGGTCGCAGCGATCCTGGGCGCAGACCAGGGCGCGCCGGCGGCGTTCGCCCAGCTCCACCGGGTGCACATCGAGGCACTGGCTCCCACGAAGGGCATCACCGCGGATCCGGCGACCGGGCGCTGGCAGGACCGTCAGCTCGCCCTGGTCACGAAGCTCACCACCGCCGCGGGACGAGCGGCGGACCCTCAGCTGGTCACGCTGCTCGCATCGGCTGCCGCCGGTCAGCAGCAGCTCCTGCACGGACGGGGTCTGGCATGACGACCGCGGACACAGCCTCGACGGAGGCCGTTCAGGCGGCGCTCGCGGTCGAGCACGCCGCGATCTTCGTCCTCGGCGCGCTGGGCGGGCGCACCTCCGCCTCCTCGGCACCGGCCTTGGCGCGGGCGCTCACGGATGCGTACGACGACCACGTGAACGCGCGCGAGGCGCTCGCCGCGCGCGTGGTGGCCGCCGGGATCGAGCCGGTCGCACCCTCCGCCGTCTATGACCTGCCCGGCAGGATCGGCACGGAGTCCGGCATCGGCGCCGCGGCGCTGCGGCTGGAGAAGGACACCGCCGCGACCTACCTCTCGCTGGCCCCCAAGGCGACCGGCGCCGACCGTACGCTGCTCATCCAGCTGCTGTGCCGGGCGGCGGCGCGCCAGCTCGACCTGGGCGCGAAGCCGACGGCGTTCCCTGGGACCTGAACGGGCGGCTGCCCCAAAACCGAGATGGCCCGCGAACCGTCCGGCGCGGGAGACTCCCGAGATGTCTCCCGAGACCGGGCGGCTCGCGGGCCAGGTTTGGCCTGGACACGAGGCCTGAGAAGCCGCCTGCGGCGGAACCTCTCTTGCAGAAGTATGCAATCCCCGCTCAGAGAGGCCCAGACCCGCAAAAGCGCATTGCAAGAACTTGCAACTTTTGAGGCATCATTCCCAGGAGCGAACGATGTGGTGTATGTCGCTCAACCGTCGGGCCACGGCGTCCGGAGAGCCCTCGCTGTGGCCCAGCTGACTGCTCGGGATGTTGCTGTGTGGGATGTGGATCGCCCGCATACCGGCCTTCTGAGCACCGTACACATCATCGAAGAGCCTGTCGCCCACGTAGACGCATCGAGATGGATCCGAGACCTTCACCGCCGCCATCGCCGCCTGGAACGCCTCCTCGGCGGGCTTCGTCCACGGCACCTCCGAGGTGTAGACGTCGCCGTCGAGCAGGTCGAGGACTCCGTCGCGCTCGAAGAACCCGCGGTGCCACGCGCGCGGCCAGATCGTGTTGGACAGCACCCCGACGCGTACGCCGTCGGCGCGAAGCGCCGCCCACAGCGGCCCGACGTCCGGGTCGGTCAGCGTGTGCGGCTCCCAGAACTCGTAGTAAGCGTGGAGCAGCTCCGGGTCGTGCTCGAGCCCGGCCTCGGCGAAGAGGTCGTCGATCGTGGAGCTGTGCTGATGGTCGCGGCTGCGCGCCCAGATCGTCTCGCCGGCCTGGTGCAGCCTGGTCGCGTTGACCGGGTGGTCGTCGTCGCACGCCCCCTTCACCGCCTGGGCCAGCGCCAGCGACTCCGCGTGGAAGTCGATGTCGTGCCACTTCGTCAGCGTTCCGCCCCAGTCGAAGATCACCGCGTCGATCGCCATGGCCCGACCCTAGCGGCGCTTCAGCGAGACAGTCGCGCCGATTCGGCGGCCTCGGTGAGCTGCTCGCGGAAGTCGGGGTGGGCGCAGCGGTCGATGATGCGGCGGGCGCGAGCGGCCGGCGAGAGGCCACGCAGGTCGGCGACCCCCTGCTCGGTGACGACGACCTGTACGTCGTGGGCCGTGTGGTCGACGCGGCTGACGAACGGCACGATGCGCGAGACCGTGCCCTGCTCCGCGGTCGAGGGCGCGACGAAGAAGTTGAGGTGGGCGTTGCTCGCGAAGTCGCCCGAGCTCCCGACCGCGTTGACGTTGCCGTGGATGTCGGCCTGTTCCATCGGGTCGATCGCGATGAGGCCGAGTCGGCGGATGACCTCGGGATGGTTGGAGATCTCCTGCGGGCGGAGCAGGACCCGGCCCTTGTAGTGGTGGACGTCGCCGCCGAACCGGCGGGTGCCTGCCTCGGAGAGGCCGAAGGCGGTCGCCGAGACCCCGATCAGCTTCCCCGAGTCGAGCAGGTCGAGGAGACCGTCCCAGATGGTGTCGGTGTAGGCCGTCAGGTGCTCGAACTCGGCCTTCTGAAGGCCGGCGAGGACTGCGTCGGCGACGGGTCCGGCGCCAGTGTGGAGCGGGAGCAGGCTGCGATGGAGGCGGTCGTGGCGTACCTCGTGGCGGAGGAAGTCGACGACGAGCTCGGCCATCGCGAGCTCGATCTCGCCGATCGGGTTCGGCGGCAGGCCGGGATCGGGAAGGGCGGTCTCGACGACGGCGACCACCTTGGCCGGGTCGACGAGCAGGTAGGGGTCACCGATGCGCTGCATCGGCGTGGTCAGCTGGATCGGTGCTCGCAGCGGTGGCAGCCGGCTGCCGTGATGGATGTCGTGGAATCCCTCGAACCCGCGTGGGTGCCGGCTGTTGACCTCGAGGATCACCTGCTCGGCGAGGTCGAGCCAGGTCTGGTTGTTGCCGACGCTGCTCCCCGGCACGAGCAGACCGTTGGGCAGGATCGCCGCCACCTCGACCACTGCGACGTCGAGAGCGCCGTAGAACCCCGAGACGGCGTGCTGCCCGACGCGGGAGTGACGTACGTCGACGTCCTCCGGCCACTCCCGGACCTCGCCCAGCGCCTCCGGCACCGCCTTCGGGCGGCCGGCGCCGGCGAACCCCGAGAGCGCCACGGTCTCCCCCGGGTCGATCTGCGCGGCCGCCTCCGCCGCGCTCGTCACGCGCGTGGCGAGCGCGTGGTCGAGAATCCTGTCCCCCGTCATGGGGTCGATCTTGCCGCATTCGGGGTGGTTGGAATCCCCGGTTAACCGGGTATTCCTGCGCTTCTCAGGCATTGCAACACCCGAGAAGCGCAGGAAACACCCGAGAAGTTCCGGTTATGTCAGCCGGCGACGACCTCGGTCAGGTGGGCGACGGCGTCGGCGAGGGCGACCTCGGTCTTCTCGCCGCTCTTGCGGTCCTTGACCTCGATCTTGCCCTCGACCAGGCCCTTGCCGACGGTGACGATGGTCGGCACACCGATGAGCTCGGCGTCCTTGAACTTCACGCCGGGCGAGACCTTGGGGCGGTCGTCGTAGAGCACGTCGATGCCGGCGGCCTCGAGCTCCTCGGCGAGCTTGGCAGCGGCCTCGAAGACGGCCGAGTCCTTGCCGGTGGCGACAAGGTGGACGTCGTACGGAGCCACGTTGCGGGGCCAGGCGAGGCCGATCTCGTCGAGGGTGCCCTCGGCGATGGCGGCCACGGCACGGGTGACGCCGATGCCGTAGGAGCCCATGGTGACCGTGACGAGCTTGCCGTTCTCGTCGAGCACCTGCAGGCCGAGCGCGTCGGCGTACTTGCGGCCGAGCTGGAACACGTGGCCCATCTCGATGCCGCGGGCCAACGTCAGCGGACCACTCCCATCCGGAGCCGGGTCGCCCTCGCGGACCTCCGCGGCCTCGATGGTGCCGTCGGGGGTGAAGTCGCGGCCGGCGACCAGGTCGATGACGTGCTTGCCCTCGACGTTGGCGCCGGTGACCCAGCGGGTGCCGGTGACCACGCGCGGGTCGACCAGGTAGCGGATCCCGGACTCGGACTTCTCGCCGAGCACCTCGGGTCCGATGTAGCCCTTCACGAGCGACGCGTGCTTCTTGAGCTCGACGTCGTCCATGGGCTCGACCTCGATCGGCTCCAGCTGGCCCTCGAGGCGCTTGATGTCGACGTCGCGGTCACCGGGCAGGCCGATGGCGAGCGGCTCGACGGTGCCGTCGGGGTGGCGCAGCGTCACGAGCACGTTCTTCAGCGTGTCGCCGGCCTCCCAGGGCCGGTCCTCGCGCGGGTACGCCTCGTTGAGATGGTCGACGAGCGTCTGGATCGTCGGGGTGTCGGGGGTGTCCTCGGCGTGAGCGGCGGGCACGTCCTCGTAGGAGATCGGCTCGGGGGCCAGCGTCGTGACCGCCTCGACGTTGGCCGCGTAGCCGCCGGGCGAGCGTACGAAGGTGTCCTCGCCGGCCTCGGAGACGGCCAGGAACTCCTCGGAGGCCGAGCCGCCCATCGCGCCGGAGGTCGCCTTGACGATGACGTACTCGAACCCGAGACGGTCGAAGACCCTGACGTACGCCTCGCGGTGGGCCTGGTAGGCCGCCTCGAGACCCTCGTCGGTGTAGTCGAAGGAGTAGGAGTCCTTCATGATGAACTCACGGCCGCGCAGCAGGCCCGCGCGGGGACGCGCCTCGTCGCGATACTTCGTCTGGATCTGGTAGATCGACAGCGGCAGGTCCTTGTAGGAGCCGTAGAGGTCCTTCACCAGGAGCGTGAACATCTCCTCGTGGGTGGGACCGAGCAGGTAGTCGGCCTCCTTGCGGTCCTTGAGCCGGAAGATGCCGTCGCCGTACTCCGTCCAGCGGCCGGTCGCCTCGTAGGGCTCGCGCGGCAGCAGCGCCGGGAAGTGCACCTCCTGGGAGCCGATCGCGGCCATCTCCTCGCGGATGATCTGCTCGACCTTGCCGAGCACGCGCAGGCCCAACGGCAGCCAGGAGTAGATCCCCGGAGCGGCGCGGCGGATGTAGCCGGCACGGACAAGCAGCTTGTGGCTCGCGACCTCGGCGTCGGCGGGGTCCTCACGCAGGGTCCGCACGAACAGGGTCGACATACGGGCGATCATGCGGGCAAGCGTACGGCTCACCTGACCGCTCCCGCGAACCGGTCAGAAGCGTGTTGCAACCGGGGTGCGACGGCAAGCGTCTGGAGGGGTATGAGAACTATCAGCCCACTGGCACTGGCCCTGGCCATCCTTGCTGCTCTCATGCTCCCGGTCTCGCTGATGACACCGGCTTCTGCGGCGGCTCCGACCGTCGACGTACGTCCTCTTCCCCTGCCCGTCGGCGAGAGCCCGACGGTGCCGTATCTGCATCGTCCCTCGGCCGAGTCGGTGTCGGTGGTCGATCCGACCACCGACATGAAGACGCCGGTCGCTCTCGTGGGTGACGACCTCGACGAGTTCACGCTGCTGGGTCGGTCCGGGAAGGGCTTCGTCCTGCGGGTCACCAACCGGAACATCGACCGGATCGTCCGCGTCCAGCTCGATGTCCCGCAGAAGACGCTCGCCAACCTGCACTACTCGGCGAAGGCGCGGCTCTCGGCCGACGGCCGCTATCTGCTGCACACGTCCTACCCGAGCACCGGTGGCGTACGCGTCGTCGTGCGCGACGCCACGACCGCGGCCACGGTCGCCGGCCGTACGTTCCGGGCGGCGACCCGGCCCGAGCCGGTCGACGCGAGCGGCACGCGCGTGCTCGTGGGCGGCTTCAGCACTCCGCGCACGTTCGTGTGGGACTGGAAGGCCGGAACGATCCGGACGATCGCCTCCCGCAGCGCATACGCCGGGAGCTTCGCATCCAACCGGTTGGCGACGTACACGAAGGACCCGTCGAACCTCGATGCCTGCTCGGTGGTCTCCACCGTGTCCGCTCCCGGCACCACGCTGTGGCGCGGCTGTCTCGAGGCGGTGGCGTCGTTCGCACCCGACGGCGCCCGGTTCGCGACCAACGCGATCGAGCACGAGAACCATGCCGACGTCGTGCGCCGTCGCAGCCTCCGCGGCACGCTGCTGACCACCTATCGCAACCCCAACGGGCTGTGGATGTACGCCTGGGAGACCAACACCCGGATCCTGATGCGGTCCTACCCGAGTAGCGGCGGCGGGTGGCTGGTGCGCTGCGAGGCCACCGACTGCGAACGCGCCTGGCGGGCGTACTCCTAGAACATCGCCGGATCAGAACATGATGGTGGAGAAGCGGGCCGTCTCGAGGAAGCCGGCCCGCTCGTACGCACGGCGCGCGGGGGCGTTCCACTCGTTGACGTAGAGCGAGATACGAGGGGCGATCTCGCTGCGGACGATGTCGCAGACCGCGGCCATCCCGCGAGCGGCGAGGCCCTCGCCGCGCCGGTGCGGAGGCACCCAGACGCCTTGGATCTGGGCGGCCTCGGGGGTCGCGCAGGCGACCTCGGCCTTGAAGACGACCTCGCCGTCCTCGATCCGGGCGAAGGACCAGCCGCGTGAGATCAGCTGGAGGACCCGGGCGCGGTAGAGGTCACGGCCGCCGCCGGTCTCGGGCGAGATCCCGACCTCCTCGGAGTACATCGCCACGCACGCCGGGTAGAGCACCTCCATGTCGGCGCGGACCGTGCGGCGTACGAACGGGTCGGGCTCGACCAGGCTCTGCAGCTGCTGCTCGAGATGGGGCTGCTCCCAGCGCTGGTCGCGCGGCGTCCCCCAGGCATCGCCGATCGATCCCCACAGCGAGCGCACCGCGGGCTGTCGCCCGACGATCGTCGAGACGGTGCGTACGCGGCTGCGCGCCCGCTCGCCGAACGCGGCGGCGTCGTCATCGGTGGCCTGGATGGGGACCAGGTTGGCGCCGACGTGGCAGGCCGCGATCAGGTCGCCGCCGTCCCAGCGGCCCCAGATCTCCCCGCCGAGCCAGCGCGGCTCGAGGTTGGTGGTGCGGGCCCGGTATTCGGCGAACACGTTCACCACCGGATCCAGGGCGGTCAGCTCCAGGAACGCACTGAGATCCCCCGCGTGCAGCGGGCGGATTCCCTGGCGCGTCGTGAGCATGTCACCGAGCCTAGGGCCAATCTGGTCGTTCGTCCCCCCACGGCTCGCTGGCCGGATCACCCGAAGACGCGTTCGATGGTGTGCATCCGCTCGCGGATGGTCTTGAGGCGTACGTCCTGACCGGCCTCGCCGGTGTCGCCCCAGACGGCCCGGCCCACCATCACGCCGCGAGCTCCGAGGGAGCGAACCCGCGGGAGACGCGCGCCGAAGTCGTCCCAGCTCATGCCGTCGGAGCGCGCGACCCAGGGCGCGCCCCCGAGGTCGGCACGCTCGATCGCCGCGAGGCCCTCGTCGTTGACCTTCAGCTTGAGCACGATGCCGCCGCACCGCGAGCGCGCGCCGAGAGCGGCCAGGTCGTCGAGGCAGCCCGGCGTCGTGCAGTAGGGCTCGAGGAAGACCCTTTCGTAGCCGGGAAGTCGGTCGAGAATGGCCAGCGCCGTCGACGCGCAGCCGCCCTGGTGGTCGTCGAACCCGACCTTCACCGCGTCGGTCGACCGCTCCGGGACGACGAGATCCTCGACGGCGGCGATGTCCGGGAGTCCCGCGCAGGCGAGCTCGCGGCGTACGTCGCCGTGCCCCTGCGCGGGACGCACCACGATGCCCCAGCCCGGGGTGTCGGCCACCAGATCGAGGAGCTCGGGCCTGATGTCGGCGGAGTCCGGGGCGCGGAACAGCGCGTCGTCCGCGTGATCGATGGCAAGCCAGAAATTGGTCACTGTAGTCGCCAGTCTGAGAAGGGAGAGAGATGACGTGTGGAGGCGCTAGGCGAAGCCTAAGCAGTGCGAGCTCGCATCAGCGGCATCTCGGGTTAATTGCAGATTTCGGGTCGTGGGCGCGGCCCGTCAGTACTCCCCACCGTCCGCGACGATGCACTGGCCGTTGATGGCGGCGGCGCCGTCGGAGGCCAGGAAGACGCACACCTTGGCGACGGCGTCGGCGGTGACGAACCGGTGTCCGGGGATGCGCGCCGCCCGGTAGGCGATGTACTGGTCGACGGTCACCCCCTCCTTGCGAGCGTGCTTGACGAAGACCTGTCGGGAGGACTCGCTCCACATCGGCCCGGGGGCGACGACGTTGGCCCGGACGATGCCCTCCTCCTCTTGCGCGATCGCCTGGGCGAGCCCGGTCAACGCGTGCTTGGAGACGCCGTAGGCGGCCCGTCGCGACGGCGTACGGATCCCGAAGACGGAGCTGACCAGGACGACCGCCCCGGACCGGGCCGCCCGCAGCTTCGGGAGGGCGAGCGAGGCCGTGCGCCACACCGAGGACAGGTTGAGGTCGAGGGTGAGCTGCCACTCGGACCGGTCGATCTCGGCGACCGTGTCGGGGCTCGGGTTGATGCCGGAGCAGTTGATGAGGCCCGACAGCGTGTCGAACCCGGCGAGCGTCTCGGTCAGGGCGTCGATGCCCTCGTCGGTGGTCAGGTCGGCCGCTACCCGCGCCACCGCTCCGGTCTCGTCGGCGAGGTAGGCAAGCTCGGTCGTACGGTGGTAGCCGTGCACGATCACGGGGGTGCCTTCGGCGCTCAGCCGGCGCGCCACCGCGCTGCCGAGGTCGCCCGTGGCCCCGAGGACAAGAACCGGTGGCCGAGGTTGTGCACCCGGCGACTCAGGCTGTGTGCTCATGGCGCTCCTTGATCCGTTGGATCGCCGTCCTCACCACTTCCTCGTGTGCGGGCGGCAGACCAGTGAGAGCTTCGAGGTGGCTCAGGGAAGTGATATCACCCATTTGCCCGAGCCGATATGCGGTTATCGGAATCGCCGGCGCCAAGACCGGGTGATGCAGCCGACGGACCAGCGCCTCGGTGATGTCGGTGTCCGTGCGCAGGGCGTCGCGCTCCCGGCCGATGGACGGCGGATCCTCTTCGTGGTTCAGGATCTGCAGGTAGCCGTCGACCGGGACACGGCCGCGCAGGATCAGCTGGTACATCGCCGCCTTCCGTAGGAACAGCGACCGGAACGCCTCCAGCACGAACTCCAGCTCGTCCCAGTAGCGCTCCGGCGCCTGGTCGAGAAGCTCCCCGTAGTCCTCGCGCTCCTCGGTCAGGTAGAGGCAGATCAGCCGATCCATCCACGACAGGCTCTCGCGTACGCTCAGCCGGGCCACGGCGTCGAGGTCACCGGGCTGGAACCCGGCCTTGAGGAAGGTCATCACCATCCCGCCGAGGTGCATGTCGACGAAGCGGGCGCCGTCGAGCGCCATCGCGCGTCCGTCGAGCAGCCGGTCGCGGATGCTCTCGGCCACGAAGTAGCGGTAGAAGGTCTCGTGGGCGAACTCCGCCGATTCCACCGAGTCCTTGGTCCGCCCGCTCACCCCGAAGATCTCGGGATGGTCGAGCAGGTCGGCGATCCATTCGTATGTCAGGAAGTCACGCTGCCGGGTGATGTCGAGATCACGCTGCAGGTTGGCGAAGAGCCATTCCGAGACGCGCGGCACCGGGATCAGGTCCTGCTCCTGCGAACCCGGTTCGTCCATCCCGGTGAACATGTCCCAGGCGATGTCGCGATAGGTCTGGAACCGCACCCGGCTGGGGATGCGCGAGCTCTTCCGGTCCCAGGGTTGGCCACAGATGTGTTTGAGGTGGACGGTGTAGCCGTCCCACAGCGTCCGGGGCGCCGGAGTGCCCTCCTCGATGGACGCATAGAGCTGTTTGAGGACCAGCGGTGTCGCCGGGAAGAAGCCGCCGCCTCGCTCCATCTCCGCCGCCAGGCTGCTCAGCTTGTCGTCGCCCCCGCGCTCCTCGGCGAGCGCGCGCACGTCGACCGGGGAGATCGGCTCAACGCGTACGACCACCGGAGCCTCGACGCCGAGGCCCTCCAGGCGGGCGGGGCTGCGCAGCTGCTCGGCGAGCTCGTCGCGCTCGGTCTGCAGGTTGCGCTTGCTGATCACGACGAACCGGCCGCCGCGGCCGAACGCCGAGCGCAGCTCGCTCAGGTCGGGACGGGTGACCCCGTGCTCCTCTGCGCTGGACGAGATCAGGTCGAAGTCGTCGATGACGATCGGCGAGCGATCCTCACCGACCAGGTCACCGTAGTCGACCGGGCCGTCGCGCAGGCTGATGTAGCGCACCTGCTCCTGCGAAGCGGTCCAGTCCCGCACCTCGATCGTCTTTCCCGAGCCCGAGGGTCCGGTGAGGAAGAAGAGGTTGGACTCGGTGTTCGCGAGCCACCGGCCGAGAGCCTCGATCAGCGGGATCGTGGACTGCTCGGTCGTCAGTCCGCTCAGCGGCGCCACCCGTGCCCGTGGGAAGGTCAGCCGCGAGCTGGTCGTGGGCGCGGTCATCGGAGCCGCGGCGGCTGGAGCCGCGGGCGACGGGGCCAGCACGGGACCGGGCGGCCCGGCGCTCTCGTCACGCCAGGCGTACGCCTTCCACCACTTCGCCTGCCAGATGCCGGTGTTCTTGCGGATCCATTCCGCCCGGTGGGCGGGGTCGAGGGTGCGAGGGACCGCACCGCCCACAACGCGGATCAGCTCGTCGAGCGGCATCAGCTTCGAGCCCGACGTACGCCGATAGAAGGTGCTCCGGGCCATCGCCACGCCGGAGCCGCCATCAGCTTTTCCGGTGACCTGCCGGACCCAGGCGCGCAATTCACCGTTGAACTGCTCGGGTGAGAGAGATTCGTCGGTCATGTCCCCTCGCCGAGTCGCCCGCGTTCGCGGTTGAGAGTATCCCGCAGGCGTCCCACTTCTGTCCCAGAAACGTCCCAACTCTGGTGGGACTGTCTTCACATCGTCCCCACTCCCACCCGCCTACTGGCGAGTTGGATGTGGTCTCCGACACCGTGGAGATGTCCCCGACAGGGACAGCGCCGGCCCCACCTGACGGGCCCCAACGCTGAAGGAGATGACGACCATGAGGAACCACAAGTTCAGCATCGCCACCTTCGCCGTCACGCTTCTTGTCGTGTTCGGCTTCAACCAGCTGCTCAGCGCCGAGCCGCCCACGTGCCAGGCATCCGCCGGCACCTCGTCCGTATCCGTCGTTCTCACGGAAGGAGTGCTGTCATGAGGAGCAACTTCGTGCGCCCCGGCGATACCGTCCGGGCCCGTGGCGGCGTCCGCTCCGGGAAGCGCGGTGTCGTCGTCGCCACCGCCGTGGGCCGCACCAAGGTCCGCTTCAACGGCAGCAGCGGCACCCGTTGGGTGCGCAGCGGCAACCTGAGCTCCACCGGCAGCTCGCTGCCCTGGATCCTCCCGGTCAAGGCCGCGCTCGTCATCTTCCTGGTCGTGCCGGGCCTCCGGTTCGTCGTCGTACACCTGTGGACCCACGGCGGCCTGGACGGCTTCGCCACTGCCCTCGGAAACCAGATGGGCCAGGCCGCACTCGCCTGGGGCCACCTGATCACCACGGACCCGGTCGGAGCGCTCCTCCACCTCGGGTTCCTCGGCGTGGTCTCGAGGTTGATGCACTGGTGAGACCACCAAGACCTTCGAGGCGTACGCAGGGGGACGTCTCGGAGCACAAGAAGAAGCCCGGTCCGAGACTCGGACCGGGCTTTCCTGCGTATGCGCCTGGGGATGTTCATCGAGGTAACTCGGTGAGCGCGCACAGCCCTCGCGGAGTCCCACGAAGGAAGCGACTGTTCACCGAGGTAACTCGGTGAACATCCACCCCGTCAGCCGCTGACGGAGACCGATGCCGCCGCGCCCTCGACGGGCTCCATGCCCTCGGCGATCTTCATCGCCTCCTCGATGAGCGTCTCGACGATGGCGGACTCGGGGACGGTCTTGATGACCTCGCCCTTGACGAAGATCTGGCCCTTGCCGTTGCCGGAGGCGACACCCAGGTCGGCCTCGCGGGCCTCGCCGGGGCCGTTGACGACGCAGCCCATGACCGCGACGCGCAGCGGGACCTCGAGGCCGTCGAGCCCCGCGGTCACCTGGTCGGCGAGCTTGTAGACGTCGACCTGCGCGCGGCCGCAGCTCGGGCAGGAGACGATCTCGAGACGGCGCGGGCGGAGGTTGAGCGACTCCAGGATCTGCAGGCCGACCTTGACCTCCTCCACCGGCGGCGCGGAGAGCGAGACCCGGATCGTGTCACCGATGCCCTTGGACAGCAGCGAGCCGAAGGCGACCGACGACTTGATCGTGCCCTGGAAGGCCGGGCCGGCTTCGGTGACACCGAGGTGGAGCGGCCAGTCGCCGGCCTCGGCGAGGAGCTCGTAGGCGCGGACCATCACGACGGGGTCGTTGTGCTTCACCGAGATCTTGAAGTCGTGGAAGCCGTGCTCCTCGAAGAGGCTGGCCTCCCAGATCGCCGACTCGACGAGCGCCTCGGGGGTGGCCTTGCCGTACTTCTCCAGCAGCCGCTTGTCGAGCGAGCCGGCGTTGACGCCGATCCGGATGGAGGTGCCGTGGTCCTTGGCCGCGGCGGCGATCTCCTTGACCTGGTCGTCGAACTTGCGGATGTTGCCCGGGTTGACCCGAACCGCCGCACAGCCGGCCTCGATGGCGGCGAAGACGTACTTCGGCTGGAAGTGGATGTCGGCGATCACCGGGATCTGCGACTTCTTCGCGATCGCCGGCAGGGCGTCGGCGTCGTCCTGGCTCGGGCACGCGACCCGGACGATGTCGCAGCCCGACGCGGTGAGCTCGGCGATCTGCTGCAGCGTGGAGTTGACGTCGGAGGTCAGCGTCGTGGTCATCGACTGCACGGAGATGGGGCTCTCGCTGCCGACACCCACCGAACCGACCTTGATCTGACGAGTCTTGCGGCGGGGGGCGAGCACCGGGGCGGGTGCCTCCGGCATACCGAGGTTGGTCGGCGTGGGGATCGACGTCATGTCTACCAATCTTACGGGCGGGTCAGGCTTCCAGATGAAGCGGGACGACGAGGTCGGCGACGATCAGGACAACACCCATCACCAGCAGCGCCGAGGCCACGACGTACGCCACCGGCAGCAGCTTCGCCGGGTCGGCATGACCCGGGTCGGGCCGCCGGAAGACCTTGGCGAAGGCGCGGCGGATGCCCTCCCACAGCGCCGTCGCGATGTGACCGCCGTCGAGCGGCAGGAGCGGGACGAAGTTGAAGATGCCGATGAAGAGGTTGAAGCCACCGACCAGGAACGCGAAGCTCGAGACCTTCTCGGCGACGTCGAGTTCGTCATGGGCGGCGATCTCGCCGGCGATGCGGCCGCCGCCGACGATGCTGACCGGGCTGTCGGCAGAGCGCTCTTCGACACCGACGATCGCGAGCGCGACGTGCCAGACCTTGACCGGGAGCCGGAGCAGGGAGTGGATGGCGTTCTCCGCCATCGTGCCCATCTCCTTCAGCGCGTAGACCGGGCCCTCCTTGGTCGTCACGATGTGCGACTCGGGAGACATCCCGAAGAAGCCGACCTTGGCGGTCTCCGGGTCGGCGCTGGTGTCGTCGACGTCCTTGATCCGCTCCTGGATCACGGTCTGGGTGTGCAGCGTCATCCGCTCACCGTCGCGCTCGATGACGATGGTCGCGTCGCCGTCCATGTTGTCGCGGATCAGCTTCTGGGCGACCGACCACGAGGTCAGCTCGGTGCCGTTGAACGAGATCAGCTCGTCGCCGGGCTTCAGGCCCGCGTCGGCGGCCGGGGTCGGCTTGTCGCTGGCGCGGCACTCGCGGCCCTGGTCCTCCCAGCTCAGCAGGCACTCCTGCAGGCTGGAGACGACCGGATGTCCCGCGTTGACGACGGGCTCGCGGACCCCGTAGATGCCAAAGACGCCCCACAGCACGAAGAACGCGATCGCGATGTTCACCGTGGGCCCGCCGGCCATCACGATGACCTTCTTCCACCACGACATCTTGTAGAAGAGCCGCGGCTCGTCCTCGGGGCGGATCAGCTCCCACTCGGCCGAGCGCGCGTCGCTGATCAGCTGGGTGAACATGCCGGTGTTGGACTTGCGCACCTTCAGCGCGCCGTCCTCGGTGCGCTCCCCCAGCTGCTCGGCGCCGGGAGGCAGCATGCCGACGATCTTGACGAAGCCGCCGAGCGGGATCGCCTTGAGGCCGTACTCCGTCTCACCGATCTGCTTCGACCACACCGTCGGCCCGAAGCCGATGAAGTATTGGGTCACCTTCCCACCGAAGGCCTTCGCCGGGATCATGTGGCCGAGCTCGTGGAGCCCGATCGAGACCAGGATCGCGACGACGAAGCCGATCACGGCCAGCGTGTAGAGCAAGTAGCTCATGAACGGGTCTCCAAGATGCGGGTGGCTTCCTCGCGCGCCCAGGCGTCGGCGGCGAGCACATCCTCGATCGAGAGGCTGCTTTCAGAGCGTACGCCGCGATGGGCCGCCAGCACCTCCGCAATCGTGTCCACGATGCCGGTGAACGGGATCCGGCCCTCGTGGAAGGCGTCGACGCAGACCTCGTTCGCGGCGTTGTAGACGGCGGGGTGGGTGCCGCCGCGGGCGCCGGCCTCCCGGGCCAGCCGCACCGCGGGGAAGGCGTCGTCGTCGAGCGGCTCGAAGCGCCAGTCGGCAGCCTTGGTCCAGTCGATCGGGGTCTCGGCGTCGGCCACCCGCTCGGGCCAGGCCATGCCCATGGAGATCGGCACCAGCATCGTCGGCAGGCCGAGCTGGGCGACCACGGCGCCGTCGGTGAACTCGACCATCGAGTGGATGTACTGCTGCGGGTGGACGACGACCTCGATCCGGTCGAACGGCACGTCGAAGAGGAGATGGGCCTCGATGACCTCGAGCCCCTTGTTGACGAGGGTGGCGGAGTTGGTCGTGATCACCCGCCCCATCGCGAAGTTGGGGTGCTTGAGCGCCTGCGCCGGGGTCACCTCACCGAGCTCTTCGCGGGAGCGGCCGCGGAACGGGCCGCCCGAGGCGGTGAGCACGAGCTTGCGCACCTCGTTCGCGGCGCCCGCGCGCAGCGACTGGGCGATCGCGGAGTGCTCGGAGTCGACCGGCACGATCTGGCCTTCGCCCGCGACGCGCTTGACCAGCGGCCCGCCGATGATCAGCGACTCCTTGTTGGCCAGGGCGAGCGTGTTGCCCGCCTCGAGCGCGGCCAGCGTCGGGCGGAGTCCGACGGCGCCGGTGATCCCGTTGAGCACCACGTCGGCGGGCTGGGCAGCGGCCTCGACCGAAACCTCCTCCCCCAGCCCGGAGAGCTTCGGCGCGAACTCGGCCACCTGGGCCTCGAACAGCTCCTTGTTGGACCCGCCGGCGGTCAGTCCGACGACCCGGAACCGGTCCGGGTTGGCGCGCACCAGGTCGAGGGCCTGGGTGCCGATGGACCCGGTCGAGCCGAGGATCACCACGTCGCGTGGTCGCTGCTGATTCACCCGCACATTCTCCCAGCCGAGGCTGAGAGCGCGCCAAGCGGCTGCCGACCGCAACCGCCGCGGATTCCCCGGAAATAGCAACAGCCCCGGACTCCCCCACGGGTCCAGGGCTGTGCATGAAACGTTTTGCAACGTCTGGCCACAATTAAGCCACAAAGATGCACGCGAAAGCAAATCCTGAAACGCGTGTCCCAGTTAAACCCTTGGTTAAATCAAAGGTCTCAGGATGGCACCCAGCCGCGGCGCGACGTGGCGGACCCAGGACTCGGTCAGGTGCGAGTCGTCGTAGTAGGTCACCTTCTCCCCCACGACCAGCGGACAGCGGTCCTCGGCGCACACGAAGCGCTGGGTGTCGACGTACGCCGCCTTGGTGCCCTTCACGGCCGCCTCGGTGACCTCGTTGCTGCTGGTCTCGCGCGATTCCGGGTCGCTGAGGCAGGACAGCTGGTCGGCCTCGGGGTCGCTGAGGCAGTCGGCGGGGTTGTGGTCGACGGAGGGTACGTCGCCGAGGACGACCACCTTGCGCGAGATCTTCCGGTAGGCCTTCACCGTGCTGCGCACGGCGCGCGACCACTGCTCGTCACGGCTCATCCCGGCGTACGTCTTGGGCATGAAGAGCTGACCACGGGCGGTGGACACGATCGCGTCGGGGTCGAGTCGTTCGAGGTGGTCCGCCGACCAGTCACGGAAGGCGTCGCACTCGGCCTGGGTCATCTTCTTGCCGCGGTGCTGGACCGGATAGGGCGCACAGCCGACCTTGACGACGGGCACGACCCGGAAGCCGTTCTCCTTGCCGAGGTCGTCGAAGGCGGTCAGCCACATGCCGGCGTGGGAGTCGCCGACCACGGCGACGGTCTTCTCGGCGTCGGTGTCGCCGAGGGTGCAGTCGGCACCGCGGGTCTCCCCATAGTTGGCGTAGCAGTCGCCGTAGGTCTCCTGCCACCGGTCCTCGGTGATCTCCTCGCCGAGCACGGCCGGCGGGATCGGACCGCCTCGGTCGGCGATCTCGAGAGCGGCACGGAGCTCCCGCTGCACCTGCGGCGGGCCCCCGGTCTCGGCCGCCGTGTCGGGGACCTCGTTGGCCGCGAACCACGCCTGCGCCTGGGCGGCCCGCTCCTTCTCCGCGTACGCCGCATAGCCGGTCGTCAGCCAGCCGCTGCCGACCGCCAGCACGAGCGCGACCGGCCACAGGACCAGCGAGCGCAGACCGTGGGAGAGCACGGGAACCTGCTTGCGCTGGAACGGGAGCTCGACGAAGCGGTGGCTGAGCGCGGAGAGCAGAAGTGCGGCGGCGACCGAGACCGTCATCTCGAGGGCGGCGTCGCCGAGCCGGAGGAGCTCGGGGCCGAGCACGATCAGCGGCCAGTGCCACAGGTAGAGCGAGTAGGAGATATCTCCGAGGTAGCGCAGCGGGCGGACCGCGAGCAGTTTGGCGGTCGGGGCGTTCGCGCCCGAGGCCAGCAGCGCGACCGTGCCGAGCGTGGGCACCAGCGCCTGCCAGCCGGGGAACGGGGTGGCCTCGCTGAACACGACGGTCGAGACGACGATCGCCGCGGCTCCGCCGATCCCGGCGGCGATGCTCGCGGCGCCCTTGAGCCGCCCGCCCCAGCAGGCCAGCAACGCTCCTGCGGCGAGCTCGTAGGCACGGGCCGGCGTGGAGAAGTAGGCGGCGGTGGGGTTGTCGCCGGTGGCGTACACCGACCACGCCAGGCTGGCGACCGCGATCACCGCGGCGACGACCGTGAAACCCTTGCGACCCAGCCTGGGGACGAGCAGCAGCGCCAGCACCGGCCAGACCAGGTAGAACTGCTCCTCCACCGACAGCGACCAGTAGTGCTGGAAGGGCGAGGGCTCGCTGGGCTGGAAATACTCGACACCCTCGGCGGCGAAGTGCACGTTGGCCAGGAAGAACGCCGCCCAGGTGCCGTCGGCGGCGGCGTCGGTGAGCCGGGTCGTGGGCAGCTGCCAGGCGGCGTACGCCAGGACGACCAGGATCACGAGGGTGGCCGCCGGCAGGATGCGGCGGGCACGGCGCGCGTAGAACTGCGGGATGCTGACGGTGCCAGACTCGTCGGCCTCGCGCAGCAGCAGCGTGGTGATCAGGAAGCCGGAGAGGACGAAGAAGACATCGACGCCGACAAACCCGCCCTCGGTGTGCGGGACGCCCGCGTGGGCAGCGACGACCAGACCTACGGCAATGGCCCGGAGACCTTGGACATCTGTCCGCCATCGCTTGGCTGACATGTGGGGTGCACCTCGTGTGGGGGATCGACTGCTTCCATTGCTGGGTCCGCCCCGCGGAGGTACGCGAAACGGCCCTCGATGCTTTCACGGACCCGGTCGGCCCGCGCATCGAGGGTCGCACACCTAGATGTTTGTCTAGCGGATTACTCGCCGATGAACGACATCACGTGCTTGATCCGGGTGTAGTCCTCGAACCCGTAGACGGAGAGGTCCTTGCCGTAGCCGGAGTGCTTGAAGCCGCCGTGGGGCATCTCGGAGATGTAGGGGATGTGGGTGTTGACCCACACCACACCGAAGTCGAGGCGTTTGCTGACCCGCATGGCGGTGCCGTGGTCCTTGGTCCACACGCTCGACCCGAGGCCGTAGTCGACGTCGTTGGCGCAGCGGAGCGCCTCGGCCTCGTCGGCGAACCGCTGCACGGTGATCACCGGGCCGAAGATCTCGTGCTGGATCTGCTCGTCGTCCTGGCGCAGGCCGGCGAGGACGGTGGGCTGGTAGAAGTAGCCGTTCTCGCCGCCCTCGACCCACGCCGGCGCTCCCCCGGCCGCGATCGTGGCGTGGTCCGGGAGCCGGTCGACCATGCCCGCCACCCGGGCGAGCTGGCCGGGGTTGTTGAGCGCGCCGACGTCGCGGTTGTCGGCCGGGAGCCCGACGGTGGTGTTGCGAGCCGCCTCCGCGAGCGCGGCGACGAACTCGTCGTGGATGCCCGCCTGCACCAGCACGCGGGTCGCGGCCGTGCAGTCCTGGCCGGCGTTGAAGTAGCCGGCCGCGGCGATGCCCGCGACCGCCTTGTCGATGTCGGCGTCGTCGAAGACGATCACCGGCGCCTTGCCGCCGAGCTCGAGGTGGACCCGCTTGACGTCGGCCGCCGCGCTCGCGGCGACCTCCATGCCGGCACGCACCGAGCCGGTGATGGCGACCATCTGCGGCGTCTTGTGGCGGATCAGCGCGCGGCCGGTGTCGCGGTCGCCGGTGACCAGGTTGAGCACGCCCGGCGGCAGGAACTCCTGGGCCAGCTCGGCCAGCAGCGACGAGCTCGCCGGGGTCGTGTCGGAGGGCTTGAGGACGACCGTGTTGCCGGCGGCGAGGGCCGGGGCGATCTTCCACGACATCATCGCGAGCGGGTAGTTCCAGGGCGTGACCTGCCCGATCACGCCGATCGGCTCACGGCGGATCCAGGACGTGTGATCGGCCAGATACTCGCCCGCACTCTTGCCCTCCAGGGTCCGAGCCGCCCCCGCGAAGAACCGGAAGTGGTCGATCGTCGGCGGCAGCTCCTCCTCCAGGGTCAGCCGGTAGGGCTTGCCGGTGTCCTTGACCTCCACCGCGGTCAGCTCCTCGGCGCGAGCCTCCATCGCGTCGGCGATCCGGAGCAGGGCCAGGCTGCGCTCCTGAGGCGTGGTCTCGCCCCAGGTCTCGAAGGCCGATGCGGCAGCGGCGTACGCCTTGTCGACGTCGGCCTCGGTCGACATCGAGGCCTGTGCGTAGACCTCACCGGTGGCGGGGTCGACGACGTCGTACGTCGCGGCGTCGGCGGCCCCGCACAGCTCGCCGCCGATCACGTTCCTGAAGATCTGGTCAGCCATGCGGTAGAGACTAACTCCTTCCCGTAACAGGGATGTCACAACTGAATCCGAAGTGATATTCGCACTTTGAAACGGATTCGCTTGCGAAAGCAAGATGCGGTAGGTGACCATGGAGTCATGACCGGCAACCACGAGCAGCTGCAGCGCGACGCCAAGGACCACCTCTGGATGCACTTCACGCGGCATTCGAGCTACGCCGAGGCGGATGTGCCGATCATCGCCAGGGGCGAGGGCGCCTACATCTACGACATCGAGGGCAACCGCTACCTCGACGGTCTGGCCGGGCTCTTCGTGACCCAGGTCGGCCACGGCCGCGCCGAGCTCGCCGACGCCGGCGCGGCCCAGGCCAAGCAGCTGGCCTTCCATCCGCTGTGGTCCTACGCGCACGAGCCGGCGATCGAGCTCGCCGCCCGGCTGGCGTCGCTCGCGCCCGGCGACCTCAACCGCGTCTTCTTCACCAACTCCGGCTCCGAGGCCGTCGAGACCGCGTGGAAGCTGGCCAAGAACTACTTCAAGCTGCGCGGCAAGCCGGGCAAGCACAAGGTGATCGGGCGCAACATCGCCTACCACGGCACGACCCACGGAGCGCTGTCGATCACCGGGCTGGCCGACATCAAGGCGCCGTTCGAGCCGCTGGTCCCCTCGACCTTCCGGGTGCCCAACACCAACATCTACCGCGCCTTTGAGATCACCGGCGGGCTGATGGACGGCAGCGACCCGGAGGCGTTCGGCCGTTGGTGCGCGGACCAGATCGACGTCGCGATCCGCGCCGAGGGGCCCGACACGGTCGCCGCGGTCTTCCTGGAACCGGTGCAGAACTCGGGCGGTTGCTTCCCGCCTCCCCCGGGCTACTTCCAGCGGGTGCGGGAGATCTGCGACGAGCACGACGTGCTCCTCGTCTCCGACGAGGTCATCTGCGCCTACGGCCGGCTCGGCACGATGTTCGGCGCGGAGCGGTTCGGCTACGTCCCCGACATGATCACCTCGGCCAAGGGCCTGACCTCGGGCTACGCGCCGCTGGGCGCCACGATCATCTCCGACCGGCTGATGGAGCCCTTCCTGACCGGTGACGAGACGTTCTACCACGGTTACACCTTCGGTGGTCACCCCGTCTCCACCGCCGTGGCGATGGCCAACCTCGACCTCTTCGAGGCCGAGGACCTGCTCGGCAACGTACGCCGCAACGAGGCCGCGTTCCGGGCCACCCTGGAGAAGCTGAAGGACCTGCCGGTCGTCGGCGACGTACGCGGCACCGGCTACTTCTACGGCATCGAGCTGGTCAAGGACCGTGAGACCCGCGAGACGTTCACCGAGGAGGAGTGCGAGCGCATCCTCTACGGATACGTCTCCAAGGCGCTGTGGTCCGAGGGCCTCTACTGCCGGGCCGACGACCGCGGCGACCCCGTCATCCAGCTCTCCCCGCCCCTCACCGTGGGTCAGGCCGAGTTCGACGAGATGGAGCAGATCCTGCGCCGGGTGCTGGAGAAGGCCTCGACGATGCTCTGACGCGGGTCAGCCGACGACGCGTACCTCGCTCCCCAGGACGGCACCGTCCTGCAGGGTCAGGTGGTCGCCCGACCAGAAGCGACCGGGGTCGTAGTAGTTGGTGGGGCGCTCGTCGTCGAGCAGACCCATCTCCTGGTAGGTGGCCGCGACGACCTCGGCGCAGTAGACCTGCTCGATCCCGGCCTTGGAGCGGAACCTGCCGCGCGCCCAGCGCCCGGCCAGTGCGGCGGTCGAAGGGAACGGGGTGCCGTCGAGCCGCGCGATCGTCCGCAGCAGGGCATCCTCCCGCTTACGGTCGATGTCGGCGGTGAGCTGACGCAACCAGACCTGCTGCTCGTAGCGCCCGGCCCACTGCTCGACCGCGGCCCGCAGGTCGTGGAGCTGTACGCCGCGGTGATGGGTGCCGGTGTAGAGGTCGAGCAGCCCCTTGCCGAGCTCGGCGTGCCACATCAGCGGCGGCAGGTCGTCGAGCACGACCGCCATCCCGACGTGGTTGACGGGGGCGTTGCTGAGCATCCGGATCGCCCGGTCGGCGACCGACCGGCCCCGGAAGAGCCACAGATCACCGGTGCGGGTCTGGTCCACGGCGTCGGCAAGGGAGATAGTGGTGTCGTCAGACATCTCGAGCAGGGGGTCCTCAATGGGTTTGGGCAGTGCACGCGTGTGGAAGATCGTCGGTCTCGCCGGTCTGGCCGGAGTCACCGCGACAGGCGTCATCATCGCGCGCAACCACCGCCAGCGTACGCAGCGCACGCCGGAGGAGATCCACGCCAAGCTCCGCGAGCGGGTCGCGGCGGCTCAGGAAGCCGCCTGAGCAGGGTGCAGGGATACCCGGTTAACCGGGGATTCCTGCACTTCTCAGGCAATGCAACACCCGAGAAGTGCAGGGAACACCCGTACGCCGTGACGCATGAGGCTCGTGTGACTCGCGCCTAGGAGTCGAAGCCGAGCCCTAGCCGGTCCATCGTCCGCAGGAACAGGTCGCGGCGGCCACCGTTGGCATCCGCCTTGCCGAGCGAGCGGACCATCATCGAGATACCCGCGTAGCGCGCCGGCTCGGGCGGGAACGGCAGCGGCTTGGAGCGCACCATCTCCAGCGACGTACGCTCCGTCTGCTCGCCGCTGAGCAGGTCGAGCATCACCTGGGCGCCGAACCGGGTGGCCCCGACGCCGAGCCCGGTGTAGCCGAGGGCGTAGGCGACGCGGCCGGCGTAGGCCTTCCCGAAGAAGGCCGAGAAGCGGGTGCAGGTGTCGATGACGCCGGCCCAGCGGTGGGTGAAGCGCAGCCCCTCGAGCTGCGGGAACGTCTCGAAGAAGTGCGTCGCGAGCTTGTCGTGGGTGGCCCCGGTCTCCAGCTCCGGCGAGATCTTCGAGCCGAAGTGGTAGATCGCGTCGTAGCCGCCCCACAGGATCCGGTTGTCCCTGGTCAGGCGGTAGTAGTGGAAATGGTTGGCGGAGTCGCTGACCCCCTGCCGGTTGGCCCAGCCGATGGCGTCCATCTGCGACGGTGAGAGCGGCTCGGTCGTGAGTACGTAGTCGTAGACCGGCACGGTCATCATCTTCAGTCGCCGCAGCAGCGGCGGGAAGGCGTTGGTGGCCAGTGCCACCCGCCCGGCGTGCACCGACCCGGTCAGCGTCGAGACCCGCATCCCTGCCCCGTCACGGGCGAGGCCGGTCACCGCAGAGCCCTCGTGGATCACCACCCCCGCGTCCAGGCAGGCCTGCCGCAGCCCCCAAGCCAGGCGCGCGGGCTCGACGGTGGCGGTGTCGCCGAGCACTTCCAGCCCACCGAGGTAGCTCGGCGAACGGATCTCGTTCCGCACCCCGTCCTCGTCGAGCAACCGGTGCTTGACGCCGTGCTCCGTCAACGCCGCCGACCACTCCGCGAGGTCGTCGACCTCGTGCGGCCGGGTGGCGACGTTGAGGGCGCCGGTGAGCCGCCAGTCGCAGTCGATGCCGTGCTCCTGGATCGTCGCCGCCATCTCGTCGAGATTCTGCTGGCCGAGCCGGTCCAAGGTCGCGAGCTCGTCGGGCCAGCGCTCCAGACCGTTCCAGAACCCGTGGGTCAGTGAGGCCTCGGCGAAGCCGCCATTGCGCCCGGAGGCCTGGTCGCCGCACTGGCCGGCCTCCAGCAGCACCACCGACCACGACGGAAACCGCGTCCGGGCCAGCAGTGCCGTCCACAACCCCGAGTAGCCGCCACCGACGACCACCAGATCCGCCGACGCCACCCCGAGCAGAGGCGGCAGGGGCGCGGGCTTGGCGGGGTCAGCGAGCCAGTAGACGGCGGGCTTCGCATCGGTCAGCGACACATGGTTCACGTCGCCCACTATGGCAACTTCGCAGGCACTCAGCCACACAGAATGTACGGAATCATGGAAATTGTTCGTTACACACGACGGATTTCGTTGCATCTGGCGCCGGAAAACGGGTTCACTTGGCGGCATGACCACTCGCAAGCGCAACGGGGGCGCTCACCTCGACGAGGTCAACAAGCTGATCATCGAGCAGCTCCAGCAGGACGGCCGGCGCAGCTACGCCGCAATCGGCAAGGAGGTCGGCCTCAGCGAGGCCGCGGTGCGCCAGCGCGTACAGCGCCTGGTCGACAGCGGTGTCATGCAGGTCGTCGCGGTAACCGACCCGCTCGAGCTCGGCTTCGCGCGGCAGGCCATGATCGGCGTACGCACCTCCGGGCCGATCGAGGGGATCGCCGACGAGCTCGGCAAGCTCGACGAGGTCGACTACATCGTCATCACCGCCGGTTCCTACGACCTGCTCGTCGAGGTCGTGGCCGAGAGCGACGAGGCGCTGCTCAACCTGGTCTCCAGCAAGATCCGCGCCATCGAGGGCGTGGTCAGCACCGAGACGTTCATGTACCTCCACCTGCACAAGCAGACCTACGCGTGGGGCGTCCGGTGAGCCGCGGTTACCCCGGCATCAGCCTGTGGCACGAGACTGCGGGCGAGGACTGGGAGCCGCGTCCGGCACTGATGGGCGACCTCGAGGTCGACGTCGCGATCGTCGGCGCCGGCTACACCGGGCTGTGGACGGCCTACTACCTGGCCGAGGCGCGGCCCGACTTGAAGATCGCGATCCTCGAGGCCGAGGTCGCCGGGTTCGGCGCATCTGGCCGCAACGGCGGCTGGTGCTCGGCCCTCTTCCCTGCCTCGCTCGACAAGGTGGCGGCAGGCTCCAGCCGGGAGGCCGCGCTCGCCCAGGACCGGGCGATGCGGGCGACCGTCGACGAGGTGATCCGGGTCGCCGAGGCGGAGGGGATCGAGGCTGACATCGCCAAGGGCGGCACGGTCGTCGTGGCCCGTACGACCGCTCAGCTCGAGCGCGCCCGGCACGAGGTGCAGCATGCCCGTTCCTGGGGCCTCGGCGACGCCGAGATCTCCTTGCTGGACCAGGACGCCGCCAGGAAGCGGCTCGCCGCGACCGGCACCCTCGGCGCCACCTACACCCCCGACTGCGCCGCGCTCCACCCCGCCAAGCTCGTCCGCGGCCTGGCGCGCGCCGTCGAGGCCCGTGGGGTCACGATCTATGAGCAGACCCGGGTCACCTCGATCGAGCCGCACCTGCTGCGCACCGATCGCGACGTGGTCAGCGCCGACGTCGTCGTACGCGCCACCGAGGGCTACACCCCGACCTTGGCCGGCCTCGAGCGCGAGGTCATCCCGGTGCGCTCCCTCATCATCGCCACCGAGCCGCTCACCGACCTGGTCTGGTCGAGCATCGGCCTGGAGGAGCGCGAGACCTTCTCCGACGGCCGCCACCTGCTGATCTACGGGCAGCGCACCGCGGACGACCGGCTCGTCTTCGGCGGGCGAGGTGCTCCGTACTCCTTCGGCTCGAAGATCACCCACGCGGACGCCTCCGACCTGCGCACCCACCGTCGCCTGGAGGCGACCCTGATCGAGATGTTTCCGGCCGTACGCGGCCACAAGGTGACCCACCGGTGGGGCGGCGTCCTCGGCATCCCGCGCGACTGGCACGCCTCGGTCGCTTACGACCCGGCCAGCGGCATCGCCCACGCCGGCGGCTACGTCGGCGACGGTGTCGCGACCACCAACCTCGCTGGCCGTACGCTGCGGGACCTGATCTTCGGCACCGACTCCGACCTCACCGCTCTCCCCTGGGTCGGCCACGTCTCCCCGCGCTGGGAGCCGGAGCCGCTGCGGTGGCTCGGCGTCAACGCCGGGCTGCGTGCCATGACCGTGGCCGACGTGGAGGAGAACGCCACCGGCAAGGGCTCCCTGCTCGCCCGGGCCGTCGCGCCGCTCGTCGGCGGCCACTGACGTCCCGCGCCTTCGCCGTTCCCCCGCGATCAGGCATTACGCTGCGGCCGTCGCACGAGGATCTCGGGGGAAGTCATGGCTGTCTCGTCCGGCGCCAAGAAGGCGCTCGTCTCTGTCGGCGTGCTGGTCTGCGTCGGCGCGCTGCTCGTCGGGATCGGACACTGGCGTGCCCACGACCTGGTCTCGGGCGACGTGGTCTGGCACGTGGCTGCCGAGGACAGCGGCGATGCAGCGGTCGTCGTCCGCGATCGGGTCTACACCTACGACACCGGCCGGCTGACGATTCGTGACCTCGGATCAGGGAAGCAGATCGCAGAGGAGTATCGGGACGGCGCGTGGGCGTTCGCCGGAGACGGTGGCCACATCGCGGTCGTCGGGAACGACAGCATCGCGATGTACGACCGGGACGGCCAAGACCTCTGGCACCGGACGTTGGACGATCTCTACCTGCCCATCGCCATCAGCCGCGACGGCACGCTGGACGCGATCGCCTGCTCGGAGGAGAGCGAGTGCGTCACCGCTCGGCTCGACGTCTCCGGTCGAGTGACATCACGCACCTCGCGCGGCTCGACCGATCTCTGGACGCCGGTTTTCATCGGCGTCGACACCTTCGAGAACCACCCGTCCGTCCGGCGGGTCCCGGCGATCGCGACCGACATCGACCCGACGAAGCGTTCCGCCTTCCAGGTACGCGACGGCGAGCCGTTCGGTCCCGCGGTCGACGTCACGGACGACGTCGCCGCCCAGGTCGGCGACCTGCTCGTCGGGATGTCCCGCAAGGACGGTACCTGTCAGTTCGCCGCCACCCGAGCGGGCAAACGAGCATGGACCACCTCCACTCCGTGCCCCGACCTCGGCTATCCCAAGGTTGAGGTCTTCACCGACCGGATCTACGTCACCAACCCGTCGGGTGACGCCTACGACGTGGTCACCACGGACCTCGAAGGTCGCCGAGCCACGAGCTTCCGGATCAAGACCGGGCCGACCTCGGAGGAGGACAGGACCCGGCTCTCACCCACTCCGGATGCCATCGTGCTCACCCTGACCGACCAGATCGCCGGGTACTCCCCCACGACCGGGAAGAGGCTGTGGAGCCAGAAGCTGTCGCGAACCTCTCATGACGCGCTGGACAAGACGAGGAAGATCTACCCGGGCGTCGAGGTGAGCGGACCGGTCATCGACCGATACGAGAACGGCCCCCAGGCGCTGGCCACGCTCGCCGTCGGGCGTGACGTCCCGGCATACACGCACACCTATCTCGATGCCACCTCCGGGGAGGAGTCGGCCGAGGTCGCGGCGCCGTACGGAGTCTCCTCTATCGGACTGGAGGACGGACGGGTCCTGGTCCTGGGGGACGACGAAATCTGGCTGGTCGCCGGGTAGGGACCGGATAAACCTGTTGCGTACGC
>NZ_JBHVKN010000048.1:0-28029 GCF_042798075.1 Nocardioides sp. NPDC057772 | reverse complement strand
GCCAAATCTTTCTCGACATGGTCCGGTGTCAAGGACCGCGAAGCGGCCGGCGAAGCCGGCGGCCGCAGGCCGTCCTTGACTCCCGACGCCGCTGAGAACACCCTCCCGTAACGGGTCGGCGGCAAACACCCACCACAAAACACCGTCAGCGACCCCCGCCGAGGATCCCCTCCAACTCCTCCCGCCCAGGAAGCGACGAAGGCTCGACAAGCTTCCCGGAACGTACGTAGTAGAACGCCGCACGAACCTTCGACAACGGCACCCCCATCAGCTCCGCCCACCCTAGCCGATAGAGCGCGAGCTGGAGCGGGTCGGCGTTCTGGGCCTGGTTGGTCTTCCAGTCGACGATCAGGAAGCCGCCGTCGGGCTCCTGGTAGACCGCGTCGATCCGACCGCGCACGACCTGACCGGCCAGGACGATCGCGAAGGCGGCCTCGACCCGGAACGGTGGGCGGTCGGCGAACGGGCCCTGCTCGAAGGCGGCGATGACCTCCTCGAGACCGGATTCGTCCTCGATGCCGTGGTCGGCGCGACCAGGCAGGTCGTCGGGGTCGAAGAGATCCTGCTGGCCGAACCGTGCCTCGACCCAGGCATGGAACCGGGTGCCGAAGCGGGCCTGGGAGGACGGCTTGCGGGGCATCGGACGGACCAGGTCCGCGGCGAAGCCGAGCGGGTCGTCACGCAGCTTCGACATGGCGGTGGCCGACAGCGACGACGGCAGTGGCACGACCACCTCGGGGGCCCGCTCGCGCTCCGCCTCGGTGAGCAGCCGCTCGATCTCCTCATCCCACTGGTTCACCGTCTCGAGCAGGGTGAGGTCATCGAGATCGTCGGGTCCGGGACCGACCTCCCGGACCAGCCGGGCCGCCTCCAGGCGGCGCTCCACCTCGGGGGTGTGGTGGTTGATCGGCCAGGGCAGATCGACCTCCCGCGCGGCGTAGGGGCTCTCCTCCTCACCCTTCACGACCACCTCGGCCCAGCGGTCGGGCCTGGCACCCCACTGGAGCAGCGCCTCACGGGTCTTCTCGACATAGACCGACGGCCCGCGGCCCTCCTTCAGCGAGGGCGACCAGCGCCAGCACGAGACGAACTGGATGTGGCGGGCGCGGGTCCAGGCGACGTACGCCAGGCGCAGCTCCTCCACCTGCTCGTGCTCCTTGCGCTCGGCGAGGAGAGCGTCGATCGAGTCGGCGTCGTGACCGTGGAGCTGCGGCAGGTCGTCGCGGTCACCACGGAGCGCAGCGGGCATGACCGAAGGGACGGTCAGCCACGAGGAGCGGGTCTGGCCGGTGGGGAACTTCTTGTGGGTGACGCCCACCAGGAAGACGACGTCCCACTCGAGTCCCTTGGCCCGGTGGACGGTGAGCAGCTTGACGGAGTCGGCCTCGGACGGGGTGGCGACGTCGAGACCCTGGCCGTATTCGTCCTCTGCCTCCAGGTAGGCCAGCAGCGCGGCCAGGGTGACCTGGCCGTCGAGGCCCTCGAACTCGGCGACCGCCTGGACGAAGAGGTCGAGGTTGTCGCGCCGGGCCGACGCCGCCGGGGAGACCGAGGCAGCCAGCTCGACGTCGATGCCGGTGACGTCGATGATCCGCCGGACCAGGTCGAGGAGCGGCTCGTTGACCGCGCGGCGCAGCCCGCGGAGCTCATCGGCGAGGAGCTTGAACCGCTCCCTGGCCTGCGGCGAGTAGTCGTAGTCGGCGGGATCACCGGGATCCTCCAGCGCGTCGTTGAGCGAGGGGATCTCGGTCGGGTCGGTGCCCTCGACGGCAGCCTCCAGCTGCCGCTCGATGTCGGCGAACTCCTCCGCGCCGCCGACGACCCCGGCGAGGTCGCGCGACCTGCGGCCGAGGATGGCGAGGTCACGGGGTCCGATCGCCCAGCGCGGGCCGGCGAGCAGGGTGAGCAGCGCGGCGTTGGCGGTGACGTCGTGGAGCAGCTCCATGGTCGCGACCACCTCGGCCACCTCGGGCAGCCGGAGCAGCCCCTTCAGGCCGACGATCTCCACCGGGATCTCGCGAGCGGTGAGCGCGTCGAAGACCGCCGCCGCCTGCGAGTTGTCCCTGGTCAGGACGCCGATCTCCTTCCATTCACCGACCGCTTCGTGGGCCTCGATCACCTGGTCGGCGAGCCAGAGGAGCTCGTCGTCGTACGTCTCGTGGACATGCACCCGCACCTCGCCGTCGCGCGCGCCCTCGGCCGCGACCAGGCGCTCCTTCTCGCGGCCCTCGTAGAGCTGGGCAGCGAGATGGTTGGCGGTGTCGAGGATGCGGGCGTCGGAGCGGCGGTTGACCGTCAGGGAGTAGGCCGGCCGGCGTCCGTCCTTCGTCGGGAAGTCGCGACCGAACTCGAGGATGTTGCTCACCGACGCGCCGCGCCAGCCGTAGATCGCCTGGTTGGGGTCGCCGACGGCGGTCACCGGGTGCCCGTCGCCGAAGAGCCGGGCGAGCATCTGGGCCTGGGCCACCGAGGTGTCCTGGTATTCGTCGAGCAGCACCACCTTGAACTTCCCGCGCTCGATCTCGCCGACCTCGGGGGTCTCCATGGCCAGCCGGGCGGCCAGGGCGATCTGGTCGGAGAAGTCCATCAGCCCGAGCCGGTCCTTGAGGCGCCGGTAGCCGTCGACCAGGTCGAGCAGCTCGTAGCGCTTGTCGATCGCGTCGATCGCCTTCTCGACCTTGCTCAGCTTGGTCTTGACCCGCTTGCCGTCGGCCAGCTGCGCGTTGAGATCGGCCACCTCGAGCGCGAACAGCGCCCGCTCGTTGCGGTCGTAGGCACGCAGGGTGGCGGGATCGACGAGGTGCTCGGAGAGCTCGGAGTCGAGCGCGAGCAGCTGCTGCACGGCGAGCTTCGGGTAGTCGGTGAGCTTCTCCACCGGGTGGGTGTGCCGGGCCACGGCCCGCGCGGCGAGCTGGTAGCGGGTCGCGTCCGCGATCAGCCGGGTGTCGGGCTCGTGACCGATCCGCAGCCCGTGCTCGGAGAGCAGGCCGGAGGCGTAGGAGTGATAGGTCGCCACCGTCGGCTCGGACGGCTCCTCCTCCCCCTCCTCACCGGGCCGCGGCGGACCCTCGCGCCGCTCCGGCCACAGGCCTGCCTTCTGCAGCGACTCCCGGATCCTGGTCGCCAGCTCGGCGGTCGCCTTCGTGGTGAAGGTCAGACCGAGCACCTCCCCGGGAAGCACGCGGCCGGTGGCGACCAGCCACACGACGCGGGCGGCCATGACCGCGGTCTTGCCCGACCCGGCCCCGGCGATCACCACCGCCGGCTCCAGCGGAGCGGTGATCGCGCGGAACTGCTCGTCGCTGTAGAGCCAGTCGTGGCCCATCAGCTTGGCGAGCTCCTCGGGGGTCTCGACCTTCATCGGGTTCATGAGAGCACCGATCCCGAAGCCTCCGCCGGGCAGAGCGCCCGGAACTGACACCGGTCGCACTGCTTGCCGGGCCTGGCTACGAACTCCTCGGCGCGCACCGTCGCCACCGCCTTCTCCAGCTGGTTGATGATCTCGGGGGGCTCCGGGGCTTGCACCTGCACCTTCGGCAGCTCGCTCCCCGAGCCCGCGGGGTGGCGCAGCTGGATCAGCTCCGCTCCCCCGGCGGTCGCGCCCGGCGCCAGCGCCGAGGCCGCACCGTGCTCCACCGCCAGCTGGTAGAGACCGAGCTGGCCGTGCTCCTTGACCTCCTGCGCGGTCGGCGGATATTTCCCGGTCTTCAGGTCGACCACCACGATCCGTCCACTCTCGTCGAGCTCCAGCCGGTCGGCGTAACCGTTGAGCCGCACCGTCTCCCCGCTGGGAAGCGAGACCTTCGCGGTCAGCTGCTGCTCGAACCCGATCACGGTCCGCGCGCCGGGGCGTCGGTGCCAGGTCAGGAACCGGGCCAGCACCTCCCGCACCGCCTCGCGCTCACGGGCGGCGGACCAGGGCGTACGGAACTCGAGGCGGCCCCACACCTCGTCGACGAACGGCATCAGGTCCTCGACAGTGGCCGCGTCGAGCTCGCCGCGGGCGAGCTGCTCGGCGATCGCGTGCACCACCTTGCCGAATCCCTGGCTCGAGGAGTCGGTGACCGCACCACCCGCCTCCCGGGCGAGGAACCACTGCGCCGGACAGGTCAGGATCGCCTCCAGCGCCGACGCGCTCAGCGTGATCGGGCGATCCTCGGGGCGGACCGGGGCCGAGGCGTACGTCGGGGCCCGCAGCCCCCACCATGTCGACGGGTCGGCGGCGGGCGCGATCCGTTTGCCGCGCACCTCGGTGGCGGCCAGCTTCTGCAGCCTCCTCGCGGCCGCCTCGCGCAACGCGAGCGGCTGACCCGGGTCTGCGGCGGTGCGACGCAGCTCGGCGACGAGACCGGCAAGCGACAGCGGCCGCGACGGCCGGCCGACCCGGTGACGGATCTGGTCCTCGCGCAGGCCGAGCTCGTTGATGAACCGAGACGGCTGGTCGCCGTCGTCGTCGGGCGACTTCACCGCGGTCACCACCAGCCGAGACCGGGCGCGGGTGGCGGCGACGTAGAAGAGCCGGCGCTCCTCGGCGAGCATCGCGGATCGCGTCAGCGGCGGCAGCAGCCCGCCGTGACGGCCGTCCGGCAGCGCCGGGGCGATCCGGTCGGGCCCCAGCAGCGAGTCCCGGCGGCGCAGGTCGGGCCACGCCCCTTCCTGGACGTGGGCGACCACGACGAGGCCCCACTCGAGCCCCTTGGAGCGGTGGGCGGTGAGCAGCCGCACCGCCGAGCCGCGTACGCCCTTGTCTGCCAGGGTGTCGGCCGGGATCTCCTGGGCGCGGAGCGTGGCGAGGAAGGTCTCGACCGAGGTGAACTCCTGGCGGCCCTCGATCTTGGCGGCGGTGTCGAAGAGCGCCACCACCGCGTCCAGATCCCGGTGGGCCAGCCGCGCGGCGGGACCGCCCGACTCGACCTGCGCACGCAGCCGCTGTCCCCACTCGGCACCGTCCCAGAGCGTCCACAGCACCTGCTCGGCCCCGGCGCCGTCCTTCAGCGCCGCCCGGGCCTCGGCGAGAAGCGCCGCCAGCCGCCGTACGCGACCGAGAACTCGCTCCTCGCCCCCGCCGTCCTCGTCGGAGGCGAGCAACGACGGATCGAGCACGGCGCGGCGTACGAGATCGTGGGCGGCGACGTCCGGGAAGCGAGCCCGGAGGGTGCGGGTGAGTGCGCGGACGTCGGTGGCGTCGAGGCCGCCGAGCGGGCCGGTGAGCAGCTCCTCGCAGCGCTCGGGGCGTACGTAGCGCTCGTCGAGCTCGGACTCGACGTCGGCGTCCACGACCACCCCGAGCGCGTCCAGGAGCACCGCGGCGGCGGGCTCACGCACCAAGGGCGTCTCGTCGGAGGCGACCTCGACCGGGACACCGGCGGCGGTCAGCGACCGGCGCAGCTGCGGGATCGAGGTGCGTCCCGAGCGCACCAGGACCGCCATGTCGGACCAGTCGATGCCGTCCTCGAGATGGGCCCGGCGGAGCAGGTCGGCGATGTGCTCGGTCTCGGCGCGGTCGGTGTCGAAGGTGAGCACCTCCGCCCGCCCCGGGTCCTGGGCCAGCGGGTGCGGGTTGCGGAAGGTGTCGTAGGCCGGAGCCGGGATCGAGCCACGCACCGAGATCCCGGCGGCGATCGACCGTGACGCCCGCAGCAGCCGCGAACCGAACCGGCGGGTCGTCCCGAGGGCGACCACCGGCGCCTGCCGGCGCTCCCGGGTCAGGAACTGCGACGGGAAGTCGAGGATCCCGTTGACGTCCGCGCCGCGGAACCCGTAGATCGACTGGTCCGGGTCACCGACCACGATGAGGTCGCGCCCGTCGCCGGCCAGCGCCTGCAGCAGCGCGACCTGGCTCGGGTCGGTGTCCTGGTATTCGTCCACGAACACGCACGTGAACTCGGCCCGCAGCTCGGCCGCGTGCCGCTCGGCCTCGATGACGCCGCGCATGATCAGGTCGGGGTAGTCGATGGCCGACTGGGCACCGAGCACGTCCAGATACTGCTCCAGGAACCATCCGGCGGCCACGAACTCCTCGATCCCCTCGTCGCGGCCGAGGGCCACCAGCTGGTCGGGGTCGAGCCCGCGCTCGCGCGCCCGCGCGATCACGGTCTGCACCTCGCGCGCGAACCCGCGGGTGCCGACCGCCATCCGGAACCGCTCCGGCCACCGCACCGACTCCGGGTTGTCGGCCAACAGCTCCTGCAGCACCACGTCGGCCTCGGGCGCGGACAACAGCGTCAGCGGGGCGGCGTAGAGCTCGGCCGGCGCGTAGCGCCGCACCAGCCCGTAGGCGAAGGAGTGGAACGTCGAGGAGACCGCCCCGGACAGCGTCCGCCCCAGCCGCGCCGTCACCCGGTCGCGCAGCTGCTCGGCGGCCTTGCGGGAGAAGGTCAGGGCCAGCAGCTGGTCGGGACGTACGCCGCGGTTCTCGATCCGGTCGACGACCGCCTCCACCAGCGTGGTCGTCTTACCCGTCCCGGGCCCGGCCAGCACCAGCAGCGGCCCGCCGGGATGCTCCACGACCGACCGCTGGTGCTCGTCCAGCACCGGCACTGCGGCTGCATTCGGCGGCGGGGCAAGGCGGTACGCGACACTCACAGGACCAGCCAATCAGAGACCACCGACAGTGTTGGATGCGATTGCTTCGCAATTCGCGCAGCGCGTCTCAGACGTCATGCCCCAGACGCATCCGCACCGCGACGACGTCGTCGAGGTCGATCCCTTCCGCCTTGCGCACGGCGACCTTCAGGGGCAGCAGATAGGTGCCCTCCTTGGGGAAGAGCGCGGTGGTGAAGGTGGTCGCGCCGATGGTGGCGGTGACGGCGACCTGGCCCCAGTACTCCAGACCGCGGGCGTCCTCCTTGACGTCCGCCGCGTCCTCGATGGGCATGGGCACGTAGTAGAACGGCGCCGGCCCGCGCCACTCGATCACGGCTCCCTCGAAGGCGTACTCCACCGTCCCTACTCCGCGAGCTCGAAGTCGTCGAAGTCGAACCCGGGCGAGACCACGCAGGAGACGAGCGCGTCCTCGGCCGAGGGGACCGTACGCTGCCACACCCCCGCCGGGACCACGGCCTGCGGCGTCTGGCCGGCGGCGACGTCGACCCCGACGAGCACGGTCTCGCCCTCGACCGGCGCCGAGCCGGCGCCGCCGTACTGCAGGGACACCACACCCGTGTGCGCCAGCCAGATCTCGTCGGAGGTGACGCGGTGCCACGCGGACGACTCCCCGGCGAGGAGGCGGAAGTAGATCAGGGTCGCGGTGGGACGCACGCGTCCATCGGGCAGGGTGACGGTCTCGGCGGCGGCCCAGGTCTGCCGGAACGCACCACCCTCGGGATGCGGCGCGAGCTCGAGTCGGGAGGTGATGGAATCAGCGGTCACCCGGCTCATTGTGCCGGGTGTCGTCATCCCGTTCCTCGGGGAAGCGCGGGTCGCCGAGCAGATACTGCCCGAACAGGCCCGGCTGCTTGCGCGGCGGCGGCTTCGGGCCACCGAGAGAGCGGCCCTCGACCTTGTCCCAGATCGCGTCGACGGGACGGGCCAGGCGGCGTACGACCTTACCGGGCAGACCGGTGTGCGGGAGGTAGGGATGTGGACGCGAGGGCGCCTTCTGCTCGGCCGCGGTGAGCCGCTCCGCGACCAGCAGGAGCACGTCGTCGGGGGCCTCCTCGGTGAGGTGCGCGGCCAGCTCGTCCTCCTTCTGCTCCTGGGCTTCGAGCGCCTCCTCGACCTCGCCCCACAGCGTCGCCCACCCGCGGGTGGTCTCCCAGGTGGAGCCGTACTCGTGCGCCTTCACGTGGAAGAGCAGCACCTCCAGGCGCTTGGCCGCGTGGAGATAGTCATGGACCAGCCGCGCTCCGCCCTCGCAATGGCCCGAGACCGCCGGCAGCAGCGCCTCGCCCACCGCGTGCAGGTGTCGAGACGTACCGGCATTGAACTGGTCGATCGGTGCGCAGCCCCTGCGGGTCTGCTCCGGCCTGGAGATGATGCTGCGAGCGTGGGCCAGGCGCCCAGCGAGCTCGTCGTGCTTGTGTCGCAGCTCGTCCTGCAACACGGTCGTGGTGGCCATCTGCCTCACCTCGGCTGCTAGCCCATGAATTTGCTGGTCACCCTCCAGAGTGCGCCCCTTCGCGCCTCGGCGCAACAGGCGATCAGCCGATCAGGCGTCGGCGGGCCGCTCGTTGTAGACCCCGGCGACCTCTTGGCCGCTCAGTGCCGCGATCGACTCCATGACCTCGTCGGTGAGCGCTCGACGAGCCTTGCCCAGAGGTACGCCGTCGAAGCGGCCCGCCACCTGGATCGGCTTCCCGAACTCGACCGTGACCTTCGCCAGCCGCGGCAGGCTCGACCCCACCGGCTGGAGCTCCGCGGTGCCCCGCAGACCCACCGGCACCACAGGCACGCCGGCGGTCAGCGCCAGGTGTGCCACGCCCGTACGACCGCGATAGAGCCGCCCGTCGCGCGAGCGGGTGCCCTCCGGGTAGATCCCGAACGCCTCGCCCCTGCCGAGGACCTCCAGGGCCACCTCCAGCGACCCGAGCGCGGCCTGCGGGTCGTCGCGGTCCACCGGCAGCATCCCCATGCCCTCGAACCACGCCCGCTGGGCGGCACCCTTGATCCCGGTGCCGGTGAAGTAGTCGGACTTCGCCAGGAAGTGCACCGGCCGAGGAGAGACCGACGGGATCACGATCGAGTCGGCGAAGCTCAGGTGGTTGCTGGCCAGGATCACCCCGCCGCTGCGGGGGACGTTCTCGCCCCCGGTCACCGTCGGGCGCCAGACCGCGCGGAGGAGGGGTGGCACGACGGCGTGGAGGACGCGATACATCACGGGATCATCGTAGGCGGCAGCCACATCGCCCGGCGCAGGTCCACCGCCCCCGAGACACGTCGCGGGGTGCCCTCCTCGAGGTAGGCCTGCCGGGCCTCCTCACCGTGGGAGGCGGGGAGCGAGCCGTCGGCCCGCACCACCCGCCACCACGGCATTCCCGCGCCTTCGCGCGCCATCACCGAGCCGACCTGTCGCGGACCGCCCCCGAACTCGTCGAAGAGGGCGTCCGCGATCGCGCCGTACGTGGTCACCTTCCCGCGCGGGATCTGCTCGACAAGACGCAGAACGGCTTCCACGTACGCCTCCCGGTCCGTCATGACCGGGAGACTAGCGCGGCGTCAGAGGCCCTGCTCAGAGGATGGGGCTGAACGGCTCGGTGCCGTTGACCAGGCGCAGGCCGGAGATGCCCGAGTTCGCCTGGGCGAACTTCAGCTCGAGGTCCATGTCACCGATGTTGTTGGAGCCCGCGAGCGGAGCCAGACCCAGGGTCGACAGCGTCCCGACCGCCTGGCCGTCGGCGTTCAGGAAGCCCGAGCCCGAGTCACCGGGAATGCCCGGGGTGAGGTTGTAGAGCGGGTGCGACCAGCGGGTGCCGTTGACGTTGTCACCGAGCGAGAAGCCGACCTTCGGCGAGAGCAGGTCCACGTCGGCGCGCAACGAGGAGTTGCCGTAGGAGTAGACCTTGTCGCCGGCCGCGGTGCCGTCGGTGTCGATGCCCGTCGGGCCACCCCAGAGCGGCACGCTCGGGTTGACCTTGCCGGCATCGGCGGCGTCCACCTTGACCAGGGCGAAGTCGTTGTAGGCGCAGGCGTCCTCGTCCTTGGTGCCCTGCTTCTGCATGGTCAGCCAGGAGGAGTACGCCAGCTTCCCCTTGCCCAGGACGGTGCCCTCGCTCAGCAGCGAGCCGCCTTCGTTGAAGGTCACCGTGGTGCCCAGCGGGAGAGACTTGGCGGCGCAGCCGTTGGTGTCGGTGGCCGCGCCGAGACCGGCGCAGTGAGCCGCGTAGCCGACGTAGACGTTGGACGCGGAGTCGGTGAAGACGAAGTTGGCGGTGCACTGGGCGCCATCGGTGTACATCATCACGCCCGGGGTGATCGTGGCCGAGTCGGCCGGCGCCCAGGCATGAGCCGGGCTCGGGATCAGTGCCGGAGCGAGCGCGGCGGTCAGAGTGCCGGCGGCGATTGCTGCGGCGCGGCGTACGGAGCTGCGGGTGCGGAGCATGTGGGGGCCTCTGTTCGTAGGTGATGTGACTCACAGAACAACGAGAGGTGATGGCCTGAGGTTACGAAGCGTTTACACCGGCGGGGGTTTCACGGCTCGCGGCTCAACCCTCGGGCACCGCGACGACCACGGTGTTGCCCTGGAACGAGGTGCCGTCCCAGTCGTCGCACGTCACCACGACCAGCTTCGCCTCGCCGTCGGGATCGAAGAGCTTCGAGCTGCGCTTGGCAACCTGCTCCTTGGAGAGATCGCGCACCGACCGGACGGTGTAGCTGAACTCGTCGTTCTTGGTCCGCACGACGATCTCGTCGCCCTCGTCCACCTCGCCCAGCCGGTCGAGGATCCCGCCGCCGTTGTGCAGGGTGTGACCGACGATCAGCACCGAGCCCTCGTCGGCCCCGGGCTTGGCGCCGCCCTTCCACCAGCCCATGAGCGAGGCGTCGGCGGGCGGGGTGAGCGTGCCGTGCTCCATCGCCAGCGGCACCACGTCGGCGTGCACGTTGAGCGTGGGGATGGAGACGCCGCGTACCTTGCCCTTCTTCTTCGGCACCGCGGCCAACGCCTCGGCCGGGATCGACGAGGTCGTCGCCGGCGGGGTCGCGTTGCTCTTCTGCGCCTCGTCGATCTTGGTGTAGTAGTCGTACGCGGCATAGCCGAGCACCGCCACCGCAACCACGAGGACGACGACGAAGATCTCGCCGAGGAAGGTCCTCACGCTGGGTTGACGCCTGGGTTGACGCCTGGGTTGACCGTTGCTCACTCGGCCGAGCGTGCCACAGCCTCAGCTCGTTTGCGACGCACGGCCATCCCGGCCCCCGTCCCCATCAGCAGCGCGCCGACCCCGGCGAAGACATACGAGGGAGGTACGCCGCGGGTCGGGTCCGCGACGTTCGACTCCAGCCTCTCCGGGTCGATCGCTGAGCCCACCGCCGCACCGGAACCCGGCTCAGGAGCCTGGTCGTTCGCGTGGGCAGGGGCACCGAGAAACAGACCGCCGGCCAGGGTGGCACCGGCGAGCGTCGCGCTGAGACGAGCGCGTGTGGACAACGTCGAATCCTCCGGGGTTCGTGCATTGGTGCAACTCCGCCCCCCGCAGCTGCGCGGTAAAACTATCGGGTACGCCGCGCTCAAATAAAGCCAGCGGCGACCCCAGAGGGGCCACCGCTGGCCAACAGTTCAGTAAGTGCCTTCGTTGATCAGTAGGAAGGCTGCGACGGGTCGATCTGGTTGACCCACGCCACCACGCCGCCACCGACGTGGACGGCGTCGGCGTAGCCGGCGCCCTTGGCGATCGCGAGCACCTCGGCGCTGCGCACGCCGCTCTTGCAGTGGAACACGAGCGGCTTGGCACCGTCTGAGGTGAGCTCGGCGACCTGCGGGATCGCGTTGCCGTTGAGGAACTCGCCCTTGGGGATCAGGACGGCGCCCGGGATCTTGTTGATCTCGTACTCGTTCGGCTCGCGCACGTCGACGAGCACGAAGTCGCGGCTGCCCTCCTCGCGCTCCTTGATCATCTCGGCGAGCTGGGTGACCGAGATGGTCGAGCCCGCCGCGGCGTCGGCGGCCTCGGTGGAGAGGGCGCCGCAGAAGGCGTCGTAGTCGATCAGGTCGGTGACCGTGGGGTTCTCACCGCACAGCGCGCAGTTGGGGTCCTTGCGGACCTTCAGCTTGCGGTATTCCATCTCGAGTGCGTCGTAGATCATCAGCTTGCCGACCAGCGGCTCTCCGATGCCGGTCAGCATCTTGATGGCCTCGTTGACCTGGATGCTGCCGATGCTCGCGCACAGGACGCCGAGCACACCGCCCTCGGCGCAGGAGGGGACCATGCCCGGGGGCGGGGGCTCCGGGTAGAGGCAGCGGTAGCACGGGGCGTCGTCGGTCAGCGTCGGCGCGAACACCGAGGCCTGGCCGTCGAAGCGGTAGATCGAGCCCCAGACGTACGGGATGCCCAGGAAGTAGGCCGCGTCGTTGACCATGTAGCGGGTCGCGAAGTTGTCGGTGCCGTCGACGATCAGGTCGTAGCCGGTGAAGATGTCGCGCACGTTGTCGTTGTCGAGCCGCTCGTTGTGCAGCACGATGTTGACGTACGGGTTCACCTCCTTGATCGCCGCCGCGGCCGACTCCGCCTTCGGCTGGCCGACGGTCGACTGCTTGTGGATGATCTGGCGCTGCAGGTTGGACTCGTCGACCTCATCGAACTCGACGATGCCGAGGGTGCCGACACCGGCCGCGGCCAGGTAGAGCAGAGCGGGCGAGCCGAGGCCGCCGGCGCCGATGACCAGCACCTTGGCGTTCTTCAGGCGCTTCTGCCCGTCCATGCCGACATCGGGGATGATGAGGTGGCGGCTGTAGCGGCGCACCTCGTCGATGGTCAGCTCGTCAGCGGGCTCCACGAGCGGGGCTAGGGACACAACGGCTCCTCAGTTAGGACGTACGTATGCCTGCTTGAACACCGCAGGCACTTCTCCATGTTCCCTCATCCGTGGGTGAGGCAACGACGCGTCCCGCGATCCGAGTACCAGCGGGTAGGCTGCTGGGGTGACCACGCACCAATCCGAGCTCGACCCCACTCGACCGCGAGGGGCGCGACTGCCCCGGACGGAACGACGAGCCCAGCTCCTCGAGTCCGCTCTCGAGGTCTTCGTCGCCTATGGCTTCCACGCTGCCGCGATGGACGACATCGCCGAGAGGGCCGGGGTCTCGAAGCCCGTTCTCTACCAGCACTTCCCCGGCAAGCTCGACCTCTACCTCGCGCTGCTGGAGAAGTCGGCGAACGAGATCATCGATCGCTGCCGCGAGGCCCTCGCCTCGACCGACGAGAACAAGGAACGCGTGGCCCGCTGCGTCGAGGTCTTCTACGACTACGTGGCCTCCGAGACCGGTGCCTTCCGGCTCGTCTTCGAGTCCGACCTGACCAACGACCCCGCCGTGCGCGAGCAGGTCGACCGGGTCACCAACGAGTGCGCCGAGGCGGTCGCCGAGGTCATCGCCGAGGACACCGGGTTCGCCGCCGCCGCCTCTCACCTGCTCGCCGTCGGCCTCGTCGGCCAGGCACAGGTCAGCGCCCGCTACTGGCTCCACAACAACGGCGACCTCTCCCAGGCCGATGCCGCCCGCCTCGTCGCCGGTCTCGCTTGGCGCGGTATCCGCGGTTACCCGAAGACCGAGTAGTTGGCGATTGCTCCGCAATTCGCAGAGCGCTTTCGCTTGCTCCTCGCCTTCCTCCGCTGCGCTGCGTCCAGACGAGGAGCGCTTCAGCGTTCATCGGGTGCGAGCAGGAGATTCCTCATTCCGCTGAGAGCGCAACGACGGGGTTCCTCACCTTCCGTGTGAGAGGATTCCGGAGCATTGATCGACCCATCGCAAGGAGGACCCGTGGAGGTCAAGATCGGCGTCCAGCAGGCCGCCCGTGAGCTCGTCGTAGAGACCGAGGAGTCCAGCGAGTCGGTGGAGAAGCTCATCGCCGACGCCCTCGGTGGCGGCGCTGTGCTCGCTTTGACCGACAGCAAGGGCCGCAAGGTCATCGTCCCGACCGAGAAGCTCGCCTACGTCGAGATCGGCCCGGCCAAGGTCGGCAAGGTCGGCTTCGCCGGCTGAACCACTCCGGGATGACCCTGATTCTGATGGGGAACTTCGGTGATCAGGCCATGTTGCCCGTGCAATCGGGTACCAACAGGTGCACTATCGAGAGATAGGCGCATTCATGGCGCCCTCACAACCTGAAGGGATTGGGCATGATCGGGACCATCATCACCGTCCTCGTCGGTGGGGTCATCATCGGGCTCCTCGGCAAGTTCCTCGCCCCGGGCAGCCGGGACAACATTCCGTTCTGGCTCGTCGTGGTCTGCGGAATCGTCGGCATGCTCGTCGGCGGCTGGCTCTACTACGCCATCTTCGGCGTGGCCGGCAACGTCGAGGGCAACCCGAACTACGACATGTGGAACACGTCCAAGGGCATCGACTGGTGGCGTCACCTCTGGCAGGTCGTCGTCGCAGCCATCGCGGTCGTCGTGGCCGCCGGCATCACCGGAAGGTCCAAGGCCTGAGCCTCGCCCAGGTCACCTGGAAGCGGTCCCGCCCCTCACGGGGTGGGGCCGCTTTCTGTGTGTCGCCCGGTCACCAGTTGGGCTGAGCCGGCGGTTCCGGCGCGGCGACGCCCGCGGCCCGGATGACGTAGACGATCCGTCCGGAACGGGCCCAGGCACGGTCGAGCTCCCCGAGGTCGTAGGTCGCCCGCACCTCCGCATCGCTGGCGATCTTGTGGGAGGCGGGGTCGTGGACGACCGGGTCTCCGTTCTCGTCGAACCCGGTCAGCACGAGCAGATGGCCGTTGGTGACATACCCGGCACCGGTCAGCTCGCCCTCCTGGTGCGAGACGGCCAGCACCAGCGGAATCCCGGCCTCGACGAACCGGGCGGCCTCGGCGAAGGAACGGAGCCTGGTGACGTACGCGACCAGCCCGTGCGCGCCCGCATAGGCGGTGTTGAAGGCCCAGTTGCCAGCGCCTCCGAAGGACTCGTCGTAGACCTCCCGCACCGTGAACGGCACCTGCGGATCGGGGGTCTCGTAGTCGACCCAGGCCGTCTCGGCCGGGGTGGGGCCGACGCCCCAGAAGTCGGCGATCATCGCCGTCGAGGCGGCGCTGCACCAGGACTGCCCGCCACCGTCCCACTGCGGGTAGCGGTCCCGGTGGAGCTGCTGCGAATAGGCCGGTACGCCACCCACGACCGCCCCGGGCCGCACCGGTCCCGGCGCGGGCGCGGAGTCGCGGGCGTCCGCCGAGACCATCGCCCCGAGGAGGCTCACGCGTGGCAGGTGCTCGCCGGGACCGTGCAGGGTGAGCCGCAACGTGAACGCGGTGAACCTGCGCCCGTCACGGCCCAGGATGGTGTCGTCGGCCGCGATCGCGACCGGGTCGTCCTGACCGGCGACGGAGGTGGAGGTGAACGCCGGGTCCGAGGACCAGCGCGCCAGGACCAGCCAGCCGCTGCACTCCCCCGACTCAGCGATCACCTGAGCGGCGACCTCCACCCACGTTCCGGGTGGCGTCACCACGTTCCAGGAGGCGACCAGCTCGTCGAAGGCGAACCCGGGACCGACCTCGGGGGACGTCCACGCACCGGCATCATCGGGGGCGATCTGTGCCCCTGACCAGCCGGTCCAGAGGATGTCAGTGCTCAAGCCCGAGCTTGCCCATTCGCTCGATGTGACGCTGGGTGAGGCGGGTGAGCATCTCGCCGATGGTGCCGAGGTCGAGGCCCGGAAGATGGCCGCCGGTGATCAGCTCGCTGAGCCCCTCGCGGGTGGCCGCGACCTGCTGCGCCTGGATGATCGCCTCACCCATGAGGCGACGGCCCCACAGCGCCAGCCGCCCGCCGATGAGGTGGTCGGCCTCGATGCCGGCCCGCACCCGGTCGACCACGAAGTCGGCCCGCCCGGCGTCCTCGAGGGTGGTGACCACGAGCTTGTGGGTCTCCTCGTCCAGGTAGCCGGCGATCTCACGGTAGAAGTCGTTGGCCAGCCCGTCACCGACGTAGGCCTTGACCAGCGACTCCCACCAATCGGCGGGCTTGGTGTGGAGGTGGAACTCGTCGAACCCCTCACGCAGCGGCTCCATGGCCGCGTAGGAGTCGACGCCGAGCTCCTCCAGACGGTCGAGGACCGGCTGGATCTTGGCCTGCTGGGCAGCTGCCATCGCGAGCAGGGCCGTCTTGTCCTCCAACGTGGGCGCCATCTTCGCGTCGTCGGTCAGTCGCTCGACGGCTGAGACCTCGCCGTAGGCGACCGCACCCAACAGGTCGACGACGGCAGCCTTGTAGACAGGATCACCGAACGGATCCTGAGGACCCGTGAACTCTGAGGATGCAACCACGGGAGAACCCTACCGATAGAATGCTTTTTGACCGACCCAGCACCGCTGATATCCAACTCGATATCGCAGTGGCCTGGTTCCCGTATGTGCGCGGCGTGGCACTCGCTTGGCAAGCTCGAGACACCCGTGAGTCGCTCGCCGCATTCGATGAGACAAGCGAGTAGCGACGAAAACATGACAACGTTCCAGGACCTCGGGGTGCATCCCGAGATCTGCGCTCCGCTCGAGCGCAAAGGCATCACCACCCCGTTCGCCATCCAGGAGATGACGCTCTCGGTCGCCCTGCAGGGCACCGACCTGATCGGCCAAGCCCGCACCGGCTCCGGCAAGACGCTGGCCTTCGGCATCCCGGTCGTGCAGCGCAGCGTGTCCCCCAAGGACCGCGACTACATCGACCTTCCGCAGGGCAAGCCGCAGGCACTGATCGTGGCTCCGACCCGCGAGCTGGCCATGCAGGTCTCGGCCGAGATCTCGCTGATCTCCGAGGACCGCGGCCTCCGCGTGCTGACCGTCTACGGCGGCGCCGGCTACGAGCCTCAGATCGAGGCGCTGGAGAAGGGCGTCGACATCGTGGTCGGCACCCCCGGCCGCCTGATCGACCTGGCCAACCGGAAGGTCCTCGACCTCTCCCACGTGCACGCCCTCGTCCTCGACGAGGCCGACGAGATGCTCGACCTCGGGTTCCTCCCTGACGTGGAGAAGCTGGTCACGCTCACTCCGGAGACCCGTCAGACCCTGCTCTTCTCGGCCACCATGCCGGGTGCGATCGTGGCCCTGGCCCGCTCCTACATGCGCCACCCGATGAACATCCGCGCCGAGTCCTCGGCCGACACCCAGACGGTGCCGGCGACCGCGCAGTTCGTTTACCAGGCGCACGACCTCGACAAGCCGGAGATGATCGGCCGCCTGCTGCAGTGCGAGGACCACGACAAGGTCGTCGTCTTCGCGCGCACCAAGCGCCAGGCGCAGCGGGTTGCCGACGACCTCGCCGAGCGCGGCTTCCCGGCCTCTCCCCTGCACGGTGACATGCAGCAGGCCGCGCGTGAGCGCGTCATGCAGAAGTTCCGTGACGGCAAGGTCGAGGTCCTGGTGGCCACCGACGTCGCCGCTCGCGGCATCGACGTCACCGGCGTCTCCCACGTGGTCAACTACACGACCCCCGACGACGAGAAGACCTACGTCCACCGCATCGGTCGCACCGGTCGCGCCGGTGCCTCGGGTGTCGCGGTCACGCTGGTCGACTGGGCCGACCTCCACAAGTGGAAGATGATCAACAAGGCTCTCGACCTCCCCTTCGACGAGCCCCAGGAGACCTACTCCTCCTCGGAGCACTTCCTCCACGACATGGGCATCCCGAAGGGCACCAAGGGCCGGATCAAGAAGGCTGTGTCCGACCGGCCCGACAAGCCGAAGGACAAGGACGCCGGCGCGGACGGCGAGAAGCGTGAGCGCGCTCCCCGCAACCGCAACCGCCAGCGCACCCGATCCCGCGGTGGCCAGGTCATCGAGAAGTCCGGTACGCCCGAGGCGACCGAGGCTTCCGCCAAGCCCACCGACGGCGAGACCTCGTCCGAGGGCTCCGCTCCCCGTCGCCGCCGTCGGCGCCGGTCGTCGGGTTCGGGCGGCTCCGCACCGAAGGCCGACGCCTGAGCCTCCCGCCTAGGGGGTCACGACCACCTTGGTGCCGAGCTGCGCGAAGCGCCACATCGCCTTCGCGTCAGGCTCGGCCTGGCGGATGCACCCGTGCGACAGGGGCGTGCCGAGCTGGGCGCGGGTCTGCACGCGCTTGCCCTTGTCGACCGGGATGTTGTGGAACCCGATCGCGGCGTTGGGGCCTTTGGTGAAGCGTACGAACCACTTCATCGTGCCCGAGTCGTTGATCCCTCTCGCCCGCTTGGAGCGGGAGAAGACCTTGTAGGTGCCGGGCTCGAGGTTGTCGTAGATACTGCCCGAGACCGGATAGGTACGCCGCGTCTCACCGGCCGCGGACACGATCCAGACCCGCTGGCGGCTGATCGAGAAGACCGCCCGTCGGCCGGTGCCCGAGTCGGCCGGGAGCGCCTTCTCCTTGGCGGCCATCCGTGCGTCGACGTGGCCGTTGATCCCCGCCTCACGCTGGGCATCGTGCGGCCAGACCGGGGTGCGGGCCCCGCCGACCGCACCCGGCCTCTCCCTGCTGTCGGCCGCACTGGGCCGGCCGTTGGCCTCGGACTCGACGACGACCTCGATCCCGCCGTACAGGCCGGCCGAGGTCAGCAGGGATGCGGCGAAGAGCATCTTGATGCGCCTGAAGGGCCGGGACCTCACCGTCCGATGTCGCCCACCGCGGCTCACTGCTCCATCCCGCGCCCGAGTCCGCATGCGAAATACACGTCGAACATCATCCAAACTCGTACGACCGCAAGTCAACTGTCACACGACAGGCAGACCCGCGAGTCCACGGCCGAAATGGCCGTCTGGCGCCTGCCTCGTCCACGCAGACCATGGTGGCAGGATTGCCCCATGTCGAACCCCACCGCCCTGATCACCGGCGCGACCGCCGGCATCGGACTCGCCTTCGCCCAGCAGCTTGCCGCCCGCGGACACCACCTCGTGCTCGTCGCCCGTGACGAGGAGCGTCTCAACGGCGTGGCGAAGGACCTCACCGCCACCCATGGCATCGGCGTCGAGGTGCTGCGCGCCGATCTGACCGACAGCACCGATCTGGCCAGGGTCGAGGCTCGCCTGGCCGACACCGAGCACCCGGTCGACCTCCTCGTCAACAACGCCGGTCACGGCCTCAAGCACCGGTTCCTCGACAACACCGCCGATGAGGAGACCGCCATGGCGGAGGTGCTCGTCATCGCCCCGCTGCGCCTGTCCCACGCCGCGCTGGGCGCCCAGGTGGCCCGGGGCCACGGCGGCATCATCAACGTCGGCTCGGTCGCCTCCTACCTCCCCCGCGGCACCTACTCCGCCGCCAAGGCATGGATCAACTCCTTCACCGAGTGGGCCCACAACGAGTACGCCGGCAAGGGCATCAAGGTGATGGCCCTGCTGCCAGGATTCACCAAGACCGAGTTCCATCAGCGGCTCGGCTCCGGCTACGACTCCGCCCCGGCCTGGATGTGGCTCGACGTGGACGACCTGGTCCGCGAGGCCCTCGAGGACTACGAGAACGACAAGACCTTCTCGATCCCGAGCAAGCGCTACAAGGCCCTCGCCACGGCAGCGCGGGTCGTCCCCAGCGGCGTACTGCAGAAGTTCCAGTCGCTCGGCCGGAAGTGACCGGGGTAGTCCGAGACTTTCTGGCCCGTTACCGCCAGGTAGATGGGCCCGAACGTCTCGGACTACCCAGCGCGTGTCCTCAGGTAGCGCTCACGCTGCCAGTCCGCCAGGGCCCGGCGCATCTCGACGGTGTGGGTGGGGCACGACCGCCGCTGCCTCGAGCACCCGCTGCAGTGGCGTGAGCAGGACGTGAGCAGGCACGTAGAGCCCCCGTGACGATCGCCGCCACGCGCTCCCCCGCGCTTGTTTCGGCGTAGGGCCGCGTACGCCGGACGGATCCGTCCGCACCGGACGCACCAGCCCAGGCCGCCCGAGAACGTCGGGCGGTCTGAAGTGAGGGCGCGAGGAGCCACGACCTCCATCATGGTCACGACCACCGACATCTCGCCGGCCACCGGATAGTCCGAGACGTTCGAGCCCGTTACCGCCCGGTAGAGGGGCCGAAACGTCTCGGACTACCCCAGAGCTCGACTCAGGCGTTCGCGATGAACGTCGCGACGGCGTCGGCGACCATTTGGACGGCGATCGCGGAGAGGAGCAGACCGGCGATCCTGGTGATGAGCAGGACGCCGGACTCCTTGAGGACCTTCAGGATCGGGATGGAGAAGATCATCGCGATCAGGAGGGCGATGTGGACGACGACGAGTCCGAGGCCGAGACCGAAGGCGGTCCCGACGGAGTCGACCTCCTGGGTGAAGACCATGGTGGCGACGATCGCGCCGGGGCCGGCCAGGAGCGGAGTGCCGAGCGGCACCATGGCCACGTTGGCTCCGGCGGCGGCGACGGGGTCGTCGAAGTTGTCGGTGAGCAGCTCGAGGGCGACCAGCAGCAGGAGGAGGCCGCCGGCGCACTGCAGCGCCTCGAGCGAGATGTGCAGGAAGTGCAGGATCGCCTGCCCGAAGAGCGCGAAGATCGTGATCACCAGGAACGAGACCGCGACGGCGAGCAGCGCCGCGCGGCGCTGCTTGCCCGGTGACTGCCCCGCGGTCAGCGACAGGAAGATCGGGATCGTGCCGACCGGGTCCATGATCACGAAGAGCGTCACGAACGTGGAGACGAAGATCTCGGTCAACGTACGACCTCAGGGGTGGCTCGTCCGGAGGCTGCCGAGGCTGCGGCTGCTCGCTCCAGGAGCCGCTCGTACTCGGCTGGTGCGGTGGTGTTCACTCCCAGATGGTGACCCACCTTCCCGGTGCCGTGGTAATCGCTGGATCCGGTCACGACGAGGTCGAGATTGCGGGCGATGACCCGCAGCTTCTCGCGGGTCTCGGGGGTGTGGTCCTGGTGGTCGACCTCCAGCCCGGACAGGCCCGCGTCGACCAGCGCCGACAGGGCCGCCTCGTCGGGCTGCTCGCGCCCGGACCGCCCCCACGGGTGGGCGATCACGGTCACTCCCCCGGCGGCGGCGACGGTGCGGATCATCGGCTCGAGCGGGGCCGCGTAGCGGTTGACGTACGCCGGTTTGCCGGCCCCGAGGTAGCGGTTGAACGCCTCGTCGCGACTGAGCACATAGCCCTTCGCGACGAGCGCGTCGGCCAGGTGGGGGCGGCCTGAGGCGGCGGCGTCACCGGAGACCGCCGCGACGTCCTCGAGAGACACCTCGATGCCGAGACGTGCCAGCTTGTCCAGCATCAACGGCAGCCGTCCGTCGCGCCCGGCGAGGACGCGGGCGAGCTCCTCGACGAGCGGCGGATAGGTCCGGTCGGGCAGATAGGCCAGCAGGTGCACGCCGTGGCCGGCGTGGCTGGTGCTGATCTCCATGCCGCGCACCAGCTCGATCCCGGCCTCGGTGGCCGCCGCGGCCGCCTCGTCCCAGCTGTCGGCGGTGTCGTGGTCGGTGATCGCGACGACATCGAGCCCCGCGGCCTTCGCCGCCTGGACCAGCTCGGTCGGCGAATCGGTCCCGTCGCTCACTCGCGAGTGAGTGTGGAGGTCGATGCGCACTCGCACATACTAGGGCGAGTTCCACCAAGATCCACTGGGCCCACCGAAGGGCAGCTCGACCATCTGCACGCCCAGGTCACCGACCCGGCGCAGGTGCCAGCCGTCCTGGAGCATCAGCATCGCCGTGGCCGGCCGGAAGACCAGCCACAGCCAGCGTCCGGCGGCCTCGCCCACCACGACGGACCGCTCCCACTCCTCGGCACCGTTGGTCCACTGGGTGATCGGCCACAGCGGCACCAGCTGCCCGCCGACGCGGACCCTCGTCGTGGGCGGGCCGGTGCAGGCCTCGATGCCGGGGTCCGGTCCTGCCGTACGCGCGCACCGGGCGCCCAGTCCGACGCCGGCCTCCTCGGTGACGACGGTCATCTCCACCTGGCCGTCGTCGGGGGTCACGCCCGTCAGGGTGAGCAGCGTCGCCGCGCCCTTGGACTCGTCACCGACCACGGCGATGTCCGCGATCGACCAGCCGGACTCGACCGGCCACGGCACGTAGGTGGGTACGTCACCGGCAAGCGAGAGCACCTTCACCAGGTCCTCGTAGGAAGCCACGTCCGTACGCCACAGCGGCGTCACCACTCCGTGCTCGGGGCAGGACCGGCTGCCGCCGGCGCCGATGCTCGCCACCGGCGTCGTGCAGCGTGGACAGCCAACCGCAAGTGCCACCCCATAACCGTGACCCGTGGCATCCGTTTGGTCAAGCGTCCGGCCTAGGGCGCGGCTGCCCGTCGGTCAGGCGTCGGTCAGGCGTCGGTCGCCTGTTTAGCGCGTCGGCGGGTGATCGCCCACTCGATCAGGTCGGCGAGCGCATCGACCGCGTCCTCGGCCGCCCCGGGGGTGGCGGCGCCGGGTCGGGGCGCCCACTCCGGGACCGTCTCCGGGCCCCATCCCTCACGTGGGGACTTCTTGGCCCGGCGGACCAGCCACGCCCTCAGCTCGACGTGGGTGGCGGCCGCCGCGGACACGATCTGCTCATCGGTGACGGATGACGGATCGGCGCCGTCGACGTCGACCGGCATCAGGTCGTCCCAGTCGCCGTGCAGGGTCACCTCCAGCTTGTGCAGCCCGGCGATCTGCTGCGTGGCGACCTTCTCGACCCACGGCTCCACGCGCAGCCCGATCCGCTCGTCCTCGACGTCCAGGCCGGGCAGGATCTTCTTGGCGAGCATGTGCTTGCGCAGCCGGATCCCGGCCGGATAGGGCAGGTCGCGGCTGTCGAGCTCGAGGTTGAGGCGGCGCAGCAGGTCGGTGCGTACGACACCGAGCGAGGCGTTCTGCGACGGCTGGCTCGGGACGTCCTCGAAGGAGAAGCCGATCACCTCACCGAACCGCTCCAGCAGCGCCTCGCGCGGCGCGCCCGGCCCCGGCACCGTCACCACGTGCACCGGCCCGGCCGTGCTCCACTTCTTCGCGATGGAGACGACGTCCTGCTCGCTCCAGAACCGGCTCGCGGAGGTCACCACGTCCGGGACCGGCCATCGGGGGCGGCGTACGCGGGCGGAGGCGAGGAAGTCCGGCCAGGCCCAGACCTCGCCGTTCTGGACGACCTCCTGCCACATCGCCGGCAGGTTGCGGTTGAGGTCGCGCACGGACAGCACGATCTCGGGTGACGTCAGGCTCTCGGCGACCCGCTCCACGACGTCGTCGTCGACCGGGGCGAGCAGCTCCGCGGAGATGATCGCCGTGTCCGGCCAGCCGTCGATCTCGTCGACCAGGCGTTGCCAGGCGCCGTCGATGGAGCGGTCGCCGGCCAGCGACTTCTCCCGGCCGCGTAGGTTCCAGACCGCGTCGGCCTGGTCCCGCCAGGTCTGTCCGGGCACCAGGATGCCCAGCTCGGCGAGGCGCTCGCGGTGCGCGTAGAGCGCGTGCTGCAAAGACGTGGTGCCGGACTTCATCGCACCGACATGGACGATCACACGACGTGCCACAACAGCCCTCCTCGGGCGGCCGCGGGATGGTACGGCCACCTCATCAGGGGACCACACCAGCCTGTGACTGACCACCCAGGCGGGCTATGGACGGACTATGTATTCCAATGTTTCACCACGGGTTGTCCGTGGTGGGCGTCCAGCAGCGACACCGTCGCGGTGTCGAGCCTGAAGAAGCGCCCGTCACTGACCGGAAGCCCCAGCCACACCGCCGCCAGCGCACACAGCGCGTGTCCGTGGGAGAAGACCAGGGTGTCACCGTCGCGCTCGCGAGCGGCCGTGACGACGCGGCCCAGCCGCTCCTGGACGGAGGCTGCGGCCTCACCCCCGGGCGTCTCCGAGGTCCACAGGCTCCACCCGGGATCGGTGCGGTGGATCTCGTCGGTGGTGATGCCCTCGTAGTCGCCGTAGTCCCACTCGACCAGGTCGTCGGTGACGACCGCGTCTGCGAAGCCCGCGAGCTCAGCCGTACGCAGCGCCCGCTGTCGCGGCGAGGTCAGCACCGCGGCGTACTCCCGGTCCTGGAGCCGCGAGGCGAGCAGCTTGGCGGCGTCCTCCCCCTCGGGCAGGAGGGGAAGGTCGGTGCGGGAGGTGTGTCGGCCGTTGAGGGACCACTCGGTGGTGCCGTGCCTGACGAGGTAGAGGGCCATGAGGCACATCAAACCAGCCGTCGGCCCGGCCGGTGCATCACGCCCGGGTGATGAACCGGTTGACCTCCCGGACGAGCACGTTGGGCGCGAGGTCGGCGGCGGTCGACAGCGCTCTGGCCGGCAGTCCGACGGTGGTGTGCACCTTCGGCACCCGCCCACGCAGCCCCTTGCGCGGCTGCGCCATCTCCCAGACCTGGTCGGCGACGTCCTCGACCGTGAGCCGGATGCCCAGGGTCTCGTGGGAGGAGGCCACGTTGCCGTCGAGCAGCGCGGTCTTCACCCACAGCGGCCAGACCGCCTGCACCCGGATGCCCTCCTTGCGCCACTCCAGCTCCAGCGCCTCGGTGAGCCCGCGGACGGCGTACTTCGACGCGCTGTAGGAGGCGATCTCCGGCTGGCCGTAGATCGCGCTCGCGCTGCAGACGTTGATGACGCCCGACCCGGGGGTGGCCCGGAGATAGGGGTAGGCCGTGTGGCAGCCGTTGATCACGCCGTTGACGTTGATCTCGATGGTCTGGTGGTGCTGGGTCAGATCGACATCGGCCAGGCGGCCCGCGCGGAGGATGCCGGCGTTGTTGACCAGCAGGTCGAGGCGACCGCCGGCAGCGGTGGCGAACTCCTCGAGCGCCGCCTTCCAGGACTCGGGGTCGGCGACGTCGAGCGCACCACCGATGGCGGCGTCGGAGCCGAGGAGGGCCGCTACGTCGCGGGCCAGGTCGGCGTCGATGTCGTAGATCCCGACGAACCAACCTTCCGCCGCGAACTTCTCGACGATCGCCTTGCCGATCCCCTGGGCGGAGCCGGAGACGAAGAGAGCTTTCTTACCTGCCATGACGTGCTCCTTACACAGGGATGAGCGCCCAGTAGTCGAGGTCGAGCAGCACGCCGGGGGCGTACTTGCCGTCCTCGCCGCGCAGGGTCATCGACTCGTCGCGACCCTTGGTGGCGACCAGGCGCAGCCGGAGAGCGCCGACGCCCGGGGCGTCGGTCTCGACCCGGTCGAGCACCTCCGACCAGGCGTAGACGGTGTCGCCCGCGAAGGCCGGCGAGGTGTGCGCACCGGCGTTGATCGCGGCGATGAGCTGGGCGTTGGCGAGGCCGTTGAACGACAGCGCCCGGGCCAGCGAGATGATGTGGCCGCCGTAGACGAGGTTGCGACCGTCAGGTCGTGCCTCGACGTTGAAGTGCACCTTCGCGGTGTTCTGCCACAGCCGGGTGGCCTGCTGGTGCTCCGACTCGGTCAGGGTGACCCCGTCGACGTGGTCGATCTTCTCGCCGACCTCGTAGTCGCCGAGCCGGTGCGGCTCACCGGCGGCGGTGAAGTCGTAGGAGGTGAAGTCGAGACCCTTCGGCACGATCAGGTTCTTCGCGTCGACCGCCTCGGCCAGCTCCGGGATCACGGTCTCAGGAGCAGCGGCCGCCTGGTCCCGCTTGTGGACCATCACCCAGCGCGCCCAGTCGATGGCGATCTCGCCGCGCTGGTTGGTGGCGGTGGAGCGTACGTAGACGACCCCCGACTTGCCGTTGGAGTTCTGCTTGAGGCCGATGACCTCGGACTTCGTCGAGAGCGTGTCGCCCGGCACCACCGGCTGGTGGAAGCGGCACTCGGCGTAGCCGAGGTTGGCGACCGCGTTGAGCGAGACGTCCGGGACGGTCTTGCCGAAGGCGATGTGGAAGCCGATCAGCTCCTCCACCGGGTGCAGATCCAGACCCACGGAGGCAGCGAAGGCAGCACTCGACGGCACCGCGAACCGAGTCGGGTAGAGCGACCCGTACGCAGCCCGGTCGCCCTCGGTCACCGTGCGCGGGGTGGCGTGCTCGACGACCTGGCCGACCTGGAAGTCCTCGAAGAAGTTGCCGGGGTTGGTCTTGCTCATCTGCGGCCTCTCGTCGGTGTCTGGCGATGCGTGTATTACCGGAGGGTAACCTAGCTCAGACGATCCCGTGGAGGCGTTCCGGGATGCGTAGCAGGGGCTGGTTGCGGAGGTTGTCGATGTGACCTGGACCGACGGCCCGGTGCACCCCGTCCTCCTCCCGGACGAGCCTGGCCGGCAGCACCGAGGTCGGGTCGAACTCCTCGACGTCGGCGGTCACCGAGGCCGTCGCGGCGGTCAGCAGATCGGCCAGGTCGTCACCGGAGCGTCCCCAGGAGCTGCCCTTGCCGCGGCCCACCGACCTGGCGAGCTCGTTGCGGCGGTCGGCCTGGCGCCGGAGCAGGTCCACGTCGGCGAACTTCATGTGGACCATGAACAGCCCCGGGTCGGGCACATAGGGCGCCTTGATCCCGTGGGAGGCGGACGTCCAGGCGGCCGGCACGCGCTTGACCGACGGCTTGCACATCAACGGCGCGAACTGGGCGTACGCCCGCTGGCCGAGGATCGGCTTGCCGCCGACCAGCGGCCCCTCGACCGCGGTGTGGTGGACGACATTGAGGGCGAACGGGGCGATCACCTGCTCGGGCCGCCGGGCGAGGTAGTCGGACAGGTCGGCGTACCTCGCCGGGTCGGGGATGAGGAACTCGTCGACGTCGGTGAAGATCACCACGTCGTAGATGCCGAGGAGGCCGTGGGCCACCCCGCTGGCCAGGCCCATCCGGCCGGCCTCGAAGTTGCCCTTCCGGAAGCCGGGCAGGTGCTGGACCGTGCACGCCAGGCCGTCGGTGGAACCGTCGGTCGAACCGTCGTCGAAGACGATCAGGTTCTCGTGACCCGCCTGCCGGCCGTAGTGGTCGACCCAACGGGCGAGCATCTCGCCCTCGTCGCGGGCGATCGTGAGCACCGCGATCCGTGGCGTCGCGACCGTCGTGTCGCACGCCTCATCGGCGAGCCTGCGCCGGCGGCGCAGACTCCAACTGCTTGACAAAGAATTCCCCCGCTTGTCTTCCGGCCCTACGTACGGACCAGCTCCTCTCGCCGAACGGACCACTCGACGAGGTCGGCCAGGGCGGAGACGGCGCGCGCCGGAGCCTTGCGGCCCTCCCCCGGGTCGATGGCCTCACCGGGAATGGTCGGGTCGGCGAGCTTCTTGTTGAGATCCGTACGCAGCGCCGCATAGGAAGCCACGGCAGCGTCTCGGACCTGTTTGTCGGTGACCTTGCGCGGGTCGATCCCGCGTACGTCCACAGGGGCCAGGTCGTCGAGATCCCCGTGGATGGTGGCGTCCAGCCTGCGAAGCTCCGCGGCCTGGTCGCGAGTGAACGCCTGCGTCCAGCGTGGGGCCTGGAGCCCGATACGCGGGTCGTCAGCCGTGAGCGCCGGCATCAGGCGCTTGCCGAGGACGTGCTTGCGCAGGCCCATCGCCGCCGGGTAGGCCAGACCACGCCGGTCCAGCTCGGCGTTGAGGCCCCTCAGCACCTCGACGGTCGCTGCGCCGAGGGAGGTGTTCTTCGGCGGAGGGCTCTGCATCCCCTCGGGATCGAAGCCCATCGCCGCCCCGAACCGCTCGAGCAGCAGCGTCGCCGGGCTGCCCGGAGGCGGCACGGTGACCAGGTGAAGCGGGCCGGCCTGGCCCCATCGCCGGGCGATGTCGACCATGTCCTGCTCGCTCCAGAACCGCTTGCCGGGCTTGGAGTGGCGGCGCTCGGGCGAGCCTGGACGGCTCTTGTTGACCGCGGCGAGGAACTCCGCCCAGGTCCAGTCCATGCCGTTCTGGATGAGCTCCTGCCACATCGACGGGATCTGCCGGTTGATGTCGCGCAGCGAGAGGACGATCTCGGGGGTCACGCCGGCGAAGCTCGTGGCCACCCGCTCGACCGTCTCCGGGCCCGCGGGCGCGAGCAGCTCGACGGAGATCAGCGCGGTGCCGTCCCACTCGTCGACCTCGGCGACCAGTCGGTCCCAGGCGCCGGCGACCGAATCACCCTGAGGGTGGGTCCGGCGGCCCTTCACGTCGAGCACGGCCTCGATCTGGTTGCGCCAGCGCGCGCCGGGGACCAGGAACCCACGCTCGGCGAGGAGCGCCTTGTTCTTGTACAGGGCACCCTGCAGATACGTCGTCCCCGACTTCATCGCCCCGACATGGAGCACTACGCGGCGCGCCAACTTCTCATTGCCTCTCGACCAGACCGACCCGACACCCCCGAGGGGGCATCGTAGCGTCAGGAGCCGCCGCCACCCGCCTTGCGGCGATGCATCTTCGGCGCGCCGCCGACGACCTCGGATCCGTGCGCCTTCTCCTTGGCCGCGGCGCTCTCGGCGTGTGCGTGCTCGTGGTTGTTCTTCTTCTCCAGCGCCTCGCGCATCTTGGCCTTGAGATCGTCGTTGGTCATCGCTCCCCCTACATCGGCATCGCCGAGTCGTTGCTCGGGTATCGACCAACCTACGACAACCGTCC